>CAINVO010000018.1 GCA_903854195.1 uncultured bacterium
ACTACGAGTTTTCTTTGTTCAAGCTAATTTATAGAAAACTTTCTTCGATTTTAACAGAAAAAATCAATAGTGTCCTAAACTTCTAAGGGTACTTTATTTTCCATTTTAATCCCCCTATTTATTACACATTTCAGAAAAGAACCCCCTGTGGGCTAATTTTATCTGTCTCAATATGTTCTTCAAATGGTTTATCTAGCCACAACTGCAATCCAATTTTTACGAATAGGTTGAGTCTGATAAACGCTACAAGATTGGATAAATGCCAGCCGAACTTTGCCATTGCCTTCAATGCCTTGAGGACAAGTATCGTGATTAGAGCCGTCCATATTTGTATTAAAACAGCGTTTTCACTTGTTCCTATGAATGTTTTGATATGCAGCAGTTGTTTTATTTCCCTAAAAAATATTTCGATGTTCCACCTACTTTTATAGAGTTCACCAATGGTGTTTGCCACCCATTTGAAGTGGTTGGTCATCAGTTCAATGGTCTGCTTATTTTCTTCATCCCAAATGGCTATCCTGCGTAATTGTTTTGGATACTTTGTTTTAGAGCTTTCATTTTTCAGTTCAATAATCTCATCCTTTAGCAGGTGAGGATGTTTGTTTTCGGGCAATTCATTTTCCTTTATAACTGTGTATTGGATATTTTCCTTATGGCGAACGACAAAGAAAACGCCCTTGCTGTCCCAAACATTCAATAAGGCAAAGTCATTAGACCTCTTCGACAATTCATTTTAGGTTTAAATCAATTGCCCTGTTATGTAAAGCTGCAATCAGGTTCAATCTTAGCCCAAATCGTTTCCTTCTATTTCTGTATCTCTCCTCAATGATTCTAAATATTTTTGGCTCCCTGATTATATTTTCTACAATTACCCTTTCTGATGAAATTCTTCGGTTATACCTTTTATCTTCCCTTGTCAGTGGATTTCTCTTACTTCTTTTTTTAGGTATCTCTGTATTGCCATGAATCTTTTGCAAACCCTGAAATCCAGTATCAACTTGGGTTTTAATGGACGGGTGTATATGTGTATTGCTTTGCTTGAATAACTTAAAATCATGCTTCCTGCCTTTGGAATAGGCGGTACAAATAATCTTTTTTGTACGCCTATCCACAATCAACTGAGCCTTGAGGGTATGCTGCTTTTTCTTGCCTGAATAGTAGCTTCTTTGTTTTTTTTAGGACGTTCAATACTGCATTCGCTTACATCGACAATGGCGACCTCAATCCCACTGTCCATACGCAACAATTGTTTCTTGCCAGATAAGTGGTAGCGGTTGTCATTCATGATGATAGACTCAGTCTCCCTGATTAGTTCACAGGTCCTGCTTTCACTCAAACCATAACAAATGCCGATATGGAACTGGGTTCGATACTCCCTATAATACATT
This sequence comes from uncultured bacterium, assembly GCA_903854195.1. Lineage (GTDB taxonomy): Bacteria > Patescibacteriota > Minisyncoccia > Phycocordibacterales > CAINVO01 > CAINVO01. The sequence continues at coordinate 1,389 of CAINVO010000018.1, forward strand.
AGCATCAACAGTATGGTGTCGGGAGTATCCAAAATTGCCTTGCTACCTGAGTTTGGATGCTTGCGATTAGATCGTTTATAGGAATCAACAATGTCAACCAACTCTAAGAAGATTTCCTTATAAACTCCTGTAGCCCGTTTGAAGGATGCGGCTGAGAATTTTTTTAGATAGTGCCAGTGCATTTTTTTATTTCCTATAACGGAAAAAGAATATCGTTTAGTATTTTAGCGAATTGTCGAAGAGGTCTAATTGCTATCGATCCAATCTGTTTCATATTCCTAAGTTTAATTTAAGCTCCGTCAAAAAGCCTTTTATTTTAAGTAATGAATCTGATACCTCTACATTTACATCTAT
>CAINVO010000019.1 GCA_903854195.1 uncultured bacterium
AAGAAATAGAAATAAAAGCAAAGAAGAAGCTTTCATTATTCTCTCAAAAGAAAATTAAATCTCATTAAAAAAACAAGTTTTGTTTCCGGTATGACAGGTAATTCCCCCGATCTGTTCAACGAGAATAAGAATAGTATCCTGGTCACAATCTATAAGTATTTTTTTAACTTTTTGAAAATTTCCTGATGTCTCTCCTTTGTTCCATAATTTATTTCTAGTTCTACTCCAAAACCAGACTGTACCTGTCTCCAAAGTTTTTTTATATGACTCTTCATTAACAAAACCTAACATTAAAACGTCTTTAGTAAGGTAATCTTGGATTATTGCTGGTATCAAACCGCCCATCTTTTGAAAGTCTAAATTCATTTGAATAAATTGTATACTCATTGCTAAATAAAGTAAATTGAGTATTATCAGTAATATCTTATGTGTATTAAGGTAAAATATGGCTAAAAAACCAATAGAAAGCATCCAAAAAGTCTTCATGAACGACACCAAAATTGGTTATGGTAAAAGTGACATTTTCTATCTCTTGGACGACTTATGCAGAATTACAGGTGACCTAGAAAATTCTAAAAAATACACATCTCTACTCGAAAAGCATTCAGCGACAAAAACTAAAGTTGTTAGTTGGGAAAAATGTATAAAAACATTATCTAAAAAATTAGAAAAACATAAATTTGATGTCACTATCAGTATAGGCAGGGTTGGCAATCTAATATCTCAGGACCTAGAAAAATTAGGAATAAATCTTGGAAAAACTACCACATTTTACGTTACACGTTTAAGTAATTATCGTTGGAGAAAAATTGCATATATAAACACACCCGGCCAACCTTCACTAAACGACCAGGCATCCGAAATAAAAAACATGATTAAAAATGCTGAGCACATAGCAATTATTGATGATGTGACTTACAGTGGAGGTACGAGAAAAGTTCTAGAAAAAATTATTGGCTTAAATAAAAAAGTTACTGCCATAGATCTTATTACAATAAAAAAGGCCCAGGAAATAAATAAATACTACGACAACTGGATATCTGGTGTTCATTTAAAACATGATCCCTACCCCACCACAAATAGTTCTAACCAAGCAGACATTATGAATGTTTCGGAATTTATTTATCCATCAAAAAATATTGGAAAAATAATTTCAGGATCTACGGACTGTAACAAAGTTTTATGGGATGGTAACTGTAAAATATTTAAAAAGTGTGCATACACAGCAAACAAAGAAAGAAACACAGTGTACTTTGGTGAACATGGCAAACATGTACACAAAGAAACAAAAAAATTCCAAGTAATGATGCCTCCTTTATTCTAATTTTTTTCATTTTCTAGGTTTTGACAACAGCATAAAAACGTAGTAGCGTAAGGTCAGAAATCAGAAAAGGACATTGTAAATATGATTGAAAACAAAGCCATCAAACCAGCCCTATTGGGTGGGTTTAAGGATTATCTCCCCTCGGAGATGATCGCGCGTGATCGCGTAATTTCGATCATTCGCAAGGTTTACGAACTCTTCGGATTCCTACCGCTTGATACCCCATGCATTGAAAGCTGGGATGTCATAACGGGAGGGTCAAATAATTCAAGCAAAAGCATCTTTGTCGCAAAAATCATCAGAGGCGAGGAAGACAAGAATGTTGCCGAAAGTTGGGATGACGCCTACACCTTAAGGTTTGACCTGACGGTGTCGCTCGCAAGAGTTGTGGCGGCATACCCAAACCTCCCCAAGCCTTTCAAAAGATACCAGATTGGAAAAGTCTGGCGGGGCGAAAGACCTCAGCAAGGTCGTTATCGGGAATTCATGCAATTCGACGCTGACATTATCGGCTCACGATCTATCACAGCCGACATTGAAATCATTTGCATAATGAATGAAGTCATGCAAAAAATCGGCATCGATGATTTCGTAACAAAAATTAACAATCGGAAAATCCTGAACGGATTGGCTGAAGCTGTAAACTGTTTTGGTAAAGCAAACCTGCTTTACCGGATCATCGACAAAATCGACAAACTCGGCATCGATGGAGTTCTCCTCGACCTGGAAAGAAAACCTGCGGATGAGTGGGACGAGTCAGCAATTGGTTTAGACAAGAGTCAACTCCAGATTGTAAAATCGTTTCTTCAAATCAGAAACCTCGACGCAGATGAAACGTTGTCGAGAGTTGATTCTCTTTTTGGCCAAGACAACATAGTCGGCCACGAGGGAGTATCTGAAATTCGTCAAATCGTAGAAAGCTTGAAGGCAATGGGAATAAAAAATTCCCAATGGTCAATCGATTTATCGGTTGCCAGAGGCCTCGACTACTACACCGGCCCTGTATTTGAGACATGCTTGACCAAACTTCCACAAATTGGTAGTGTGTTTTCCGGAGGTCGTTTCGACGGACTGACTAACAGGTTTTTACCCAACAGTAATATCCCTGGAGTTGGTGCATCTGTCGGAGTGGATCGCCTCATTGCTGCCCTTCAAATGATAGGCAAACTTGAGGAATGTAAAACGCTCTCTTCAGTACTGGTTACTGTCTTTGATAAGGCGCTGACGCCTGAGTCAATGATAATTGCAGGAAAGTTCAGATCAATGGGCATTCCAACAGAACTGTATGTAAGAGAAGATCCTTTGAGACAACAAATCTCATATGGGGCTTCCCAAGGCATACCTTTTCTTGTTATAATCGGACCAGACGAGATCACTAGTGGCAATGTTGTTCTGAAAGACATGGTTCAAAGGAGCCAACAAAAAGTCAGTCTTGAAGAAGCAATCAACATTGTAAACCAGAGAATTTCGGGTGCGTAGCTCAGTTGGTTAGAGCACCAGATTGTGGATTTGGTTGTCGCGGGTTCGAATCCCGTCGTACCCTGGCTATCGAAAGGGCGGACTTGTAAAGTCCGCCCTTTTTTATTTGCCAAATTTTTAAAATAAAAATATTTATGCAACCATCTTCTCAAGAGGAATTATTAGAATTCCTGTAGCTCCCATTTTTTTCAACTCCTCAACAATTCTCCAGGTATCAGAAGCATCAATCACAGAGTGAACGGCTATCATTCCCGGCTGTGATAAGTGCATTACAGTTGGAGCACTAAGTCCAGGGGCAACTTGTTTAATTTTTTCAAGAATTTTTTCAGAAGCGTTAAGCATTATATATTTCTTTCTTTGAGCATTCAAAACACTTTGCATTCTAGTTTTTAATGTCTCAATAATTTTTTGTTTTTCTATTGAAAGATGTTTGTTTTCAATAAACACTGCCTCTGAATCTAGAATGACATCAATTGCTCTTAATTTGTTTATTCTAAGGGAACTGCCAGATGAACTAAGGTCAGAAATTGCATCAACTAGTCCTAATACTGGGGTAATCTCAACAGCACCATCAACCTCTACAATTTCAGCTTTTATTCCTTTTTGCTGAAAATATTTTCGAGTTAGGTTAGGAAAACAAGTCGCTATTCTTTTTCCTTCCAAATCTTTTATTGTTTTAAAATGTGACTCTTCAGGAACAGCAATTGTTAATCTTGTTTTTCCATAATGTAATTTTTCTATAACAGTAACCTTCGCAAGCTTTTCTTGAACTAGGTCCAATCCTGTAATACCCATATCAACAATTCCATCTTGAACATATTCTGGAATATTTGAAGCTGAAGCGTATATTATTTCTAGATCAAAATTAGCAACAGAAGATGAAAGCTTTCTCTCATCAATTTCAAAGTCCAAACCAATATTTCTAAGTACAGAAATAGACGGATCGTATAGTCTTCCTTTGTTTGGAACAACTATCTTTAATTTTTGGTTTTGTGGATTGTCTTTATTTTTTTTCATGACGCCTTTTTAATTCAGTTATTAGATCTTCTGGTGTTAAATCGTGAGCAGATAGCATTACAAGACAATGGTACCAAAGATCAGACATTTCATAAATTAACTCCTTCTTATCCCCCGCAACTGAGGCTACGACAGACTCAACAGCCTCTTCGCCAACTTTTTGACTGATACGGTTGATCCCAGACAAAAAAAGCTCAGATGTGTATGAATCCTTGTTTTTTTCCCTTTTTCTACTTTCTATAACGCTAAATAGTTGATTTATAAAGTCCATATTTTGTTTAATAAGAATAACACTTACTAAGGCATCATATAAATTACCATGGTAAAAGTCAACTAATTTAGGTTGGCAAATTTGACATGTAAATATACACATGTTACCGTTATACGCATGATAAATCATTATCAAAAGTTTAATACAAATTTCAAAGCCGACTGGTCCACAAAAGATCAGGTTGCCTTTGCCATTAACATGTTTAATAAAGGTGGAGATTACACACCTGCAAACATGCTTGTATTAAGCCGCGATAATTTTAACTACGACAGTATATAAAACACACTATCCCCTCGTAAACTAGAAATACCCCGGCTTGATGTAAGCCGGGGTATTTTTTATCCCCTAATATATTTAGCTTCTGTAGTTTTGGCAAAAACCAAAACACGAAACAGAATTTGTACCTTAAAAACCAACCGAACAAAAAAACAATTCGATCAAAACAACTGAAAAACGTATACGGCCGAAAACAGAAACAAAAAACCGAAACGAAAGTAAAGTTATGATTAAAAAAACTATTATTCAATACATATTCCTATTGTCACTTTTTAGCATGGCGATGGGAACAATTGCAGCAACGTATGTGGACTATTTGATCTCTCATGGACTCAACCTTTTTGAAACCAACGTGGTCAACTTGTTCTATTTCACAACCCTACTCATTTGCGAAGTACCAACTGGCGCATTTGCAGATGTCTTTGGTAGGAAAACTTCATTTGTCTGTGCATGCTTTATTCTTTCTGTTGGAAAGTTTATGTACGCATTTTCAAATTCATTTTGGTCCTTCGCAGGTGCCGAAGTGATACTTGCCGTAGGAATGACGTTCGCCAATGGGGCCTTCAAGGCATGGCTCGTAGACAAGCTTAAACATCATGGACATGACGAGCCGCTTCATAAAGTATTCTCGAAGTCACAACTTTGGGCCAAATCCTGTGCGGTGCTTTCTGCTCTTGCAGGATCATTTCTGGCTGATAAAAATATTCGATACCCATTTATGGTGGGTGGAACGATATTTTTTATTACTGGAACGATTGCACTTTTCTGGCTTCGAGAAGAATATTTCACAAGAAAAAAATTCTCAATTGCCCTAGGGTTGCAATCTATGAAAAATACTGTAACTCAAAGTATTGAGTTTGGTATCAAGCATAGTGTTGTGAGATTCATAATACTTGTTGGATTAATCCAGGTCTTTGCAGTACAGGCGCCAAATATGCAGTGGCGTCCATACTTTATCGACCACTTACACAGTAAGCACGAATTGGGATTTGTTTGGTTTGGCATGATGGCATTTATGACCTTTGGGTCATTTATTGCACCGAAGTTATTTAGTCTAGTGAAAGATGAAAAGAAATGTTTAATCATTACTCAAGTCGCCACAGGACTTTTAATTGCAATAATCGTGTACTTGCCTTTTCCAGTAAGTATCATGATATTCATGATTCACGAAATGCCAAGGGGTATCTACGATCCGATCAAAGATAAATTGTTGCATGACAACATCCCCTCGGATGCGCGTGCAACCATTAGCTCATTTGAATCCATATCGCCACACCTTGGTGGAGTGATCGGACTCTTATGTAGCGGCTTCATCGCAGAAAAATTCGGTATCCCTGCATCTTGGACCATCTCCGGACTTTTTCTAGTTTCTGCCACGTTAATCTTAGGCAGAAATGGAAAAGTTCAGAAGTAACCAACGAAAACACAAACATATAAAAAATCCCTTTGCAAAGTCTTTCGCTGCTCTGTTTTAAGTCTTGAGACTTAATGACAGGGTGCGAGACTTGCAAAGGGATTTTATTATATGCTACTTATTTATTTTCCTTTTGATTTCTACTAGTGATACCCATTATAAGTAGAGCAATGATAACTAGCACTGCAACTATACTTAGAACAATCAACAAATTGTTATTTGAGAAAACTCCTGGACGAGAAACATCTGTAGAAATGTTATCTGGTGGAAGAGCACTTTCTGTAGCAGCATCCGCTGTTTTTGCAAAGGCAAAAACATTTCCTTTTGCCAAAATTTTACCAGTATTGTTTACCGCTGCAGTGTAAACAGTGTGGTTTCCGTTCTCAAGTTCTTTATCCAAAATGTACTGCCATTCCCCATCAGCATTTGCTTTAACAGTTACAACGATAGGTGTACTGTAAATATATAGTGTAACAAATCCGTTTGGAAGAGCTTGACCATTAAGAACAATTTTCTTTTCTGTATTAAGAGCAACTGCACTTACCTTGTAAGCCTGACTTACTGGAGCTGTTGAAACTTTTACATCTTCAGGATTAATTTTTACCAATCCTGCCTGTGTAGGATCAAATCCCAAAAGAACTTTTTCTCCAGCAGTTATTTTCTTTCCTTCATATAAAGTTGTTGGTGATTGTTTGTTTGGATCAATTCCATACACAAAAATCTTTTCGTAGTCTGAAATACCATCTCCATTACTATCCTTAAAAAGAAGACTTCCTTGCTGATCTCCAAGTTCCTTATACTGTGATTCAACAGTATTTGCCAAAGAGTCTAGAACTGCATTTATATCTTGTTCATGATTTAAAAGGTTTATACCAGCTAGGGCAAGGTCTTGATTATTTACACCAGCTTGATTACTCCCAGAAACGTTTGATGCTGGATCTGCATCAAGACTTTTTTGAATATTTTTTAGACCAGATGAAATAACACCTGAGAGTGACTTAATTCTAGCAGGAGTCATTGTGGCAAAACCAGAAAGACCATCATCAACATTTTTTAACAAAGCCTGACGTGGAGCCTCAACAACAGCATTTAGATGCTCAGCCAAACCATGTGTTGGTGGATTTTGTGAGACGATTTTTTTAATAGCATCAGAAATACTTTGTTCAATCAATCCATGAATCTGTGTTCTCGCCTGATCGACGGATGTTTTGATAGATGCAACGGTTGCAGATACCTGCTGCAATTTTGCAGTTTTCAAAGCTATCGAGTCTGTAGTTGTACTTGTTGATGTTGAATCAGCATGTGCCAATCCTCCAACAAAAACAAAAGTAAAAATAATAATAAAAATTGATAAAATACCCCATCCTCTTGCCCCTTTTGTGAGCAAACTAGTGAATTGTTTTTTCATGCTTATATTATGACTTGTTTTAGAAAAAACTCAAAGGGAAAACTAATCAACCAATGGGAAAGACAGAACGAAATGTGAACCTACACCTTTGATAGATTCCACACTGATATCGCCTTTCATTTCTTTAATAATTTGAGCAGTAATCCATAGACCTAGACCTGTACCACGAATATTTTCGGTATCTTTATTTCGAATGCGATAAAATTTTTCAAAAAGGCGAGCTCTTTCTTCAGCTGTCATACCTACACCAGTATCACTAATACGAATATACAAACGATTTTTCTCAACATACTCACGAACCTTGACCTCACCCTTTGGAGTATATTTAACAGCATTGCCAATAGTATTTATCAAAACTTGTTTCAAACGATCTAGATCCACGTTTATAAATTTTTCAACAACAGCACCTGATGCATCCTTGACCTCGTTGGCAAAAGATATGGCCAAGCCTTTATCTTTAGCTGGAATCTCCATTGAAGAAACAATTGACTCGATCAATGATGTTGGTGCAAGACGCTCAAACTTAAATGACATTCTTCCTTGTTCAATACGTGATACGTCTAAGATATCCCCTACAAGTGAGTCCAGTTCCTTAGCTGAAATATCAATTTTTTCTGAAAAATCTTTTGTTTCTTTGGTAAGTTCAGGAGCTTCTCTAATAAACTCAGCGTAGCCACGAATAGATGCAAGAGGTGTACGAAGTTCATGTGAGGCCATGGAAATAAAGTCATCTTTTAATTGATCCACCTCTTTTAATTTTTTATACAATGACATGTAATCGATCACCCTTGAGTGACGAAGAAACAAAAACATCAACAAAATCAAAATGGCCACCAAAACAATAATACTATTCGTAATATTATTCTGAATAGTCATGTCAGCTTGAGAAAGTGTTTGTGTCGCCATAACTACTGCTATCACAACACCCAGCTTATCTGTAATGGCTCTTGCTGTTTTAAAAACTCTTTGACCAACGCTATCATATTCTTGAAGAGTCAAAGAATGTTGTGGGTCACTAAGAGCAAGTGTGTACAGAAATTGTGCAGTTGGGTCATTTTTTCCAATGTCTTGCGGGTCATTTGAAGCAATAACATTGTAGTGCTCGCCTGTTGTAGTTGACACTGCTGTCAGGTGCGCCGTTGAAGTTGAAGAACTATTTGAACTTGTTGCAAAAATTGTAGAATAACTTGGAGCAATTTTTTGAATAATTCTAAAATTTAAAATTGTCTGGTTTGAAGACACGACATCTCCAATTTTTTGGTTTAGATATGCTGGATCATTTATTCGATCCCCTGCGAAAGACACAAAGGCGTCCTGAATAGATCCGATACGTACATTAACTAATCTTTCTTGTGCATCTGAAGCAATACTAACAAAGCGGTTTGCCATGTAAACAAAAGAAGCGAGAATAACAATAGCCACAAAAGCTGTATAAACTAATTGTGGATTTCCTTTTATTTTATCAAAACCTTTTTTGATATTATCAAGAATAAAATCAAACATTTATAATATTGTAACACAAAAGGTGCTGCATCAAACCTACTTTCCCACAAATGTAATGAGTGTTTTTAAAGTTTTTAAAGAAATAATAATATCCAACAAAAAAGATCTATTTTTTATATAGTAAAGATCATATGAAAGTTTGTTTTGAGTCTCGAGTACATCAGCATCATGGTGTGGATGATTTTGGTGATACATTTGAGCCCATCCAGAAAGTCCTGGGGTTACAAGATGACGAACGTTATAGTATGGTATTTCTTTTTCATAAACAGCCACCATTTCAGGCATTTCTGGGCGAGGGCCAATAAGGGAGATATCCCCTTTCAAAACATTCCAAAGCTGTGGCAACTCGTCAATTCGAGTCTTTCGTAAAAAAGAACCGAAAGTGGTGACCCTTTTTACACCCTCATCACCTTTATGTCCCGCCTTTAACTTTTTTTCATCTGACATTGTACGAAACTTTAAAATATAAATGATTTTATTATTTTTTCCAACGCGCTGTTGGTGAAAAAACATTGAACCGCCATCACTTATTTTTGTACCAATAAAAACGAACGGATAAAAAACTAAAGAGATTATAAACAAAATAAATGCAGCAACAAAATCTACTAGTCGTTTCAAAACATCATAAATAGCACTAACACCGATAGACATATTCGCAAGAAACCAATTGTGTTTTATCAGCGACACAGGAAGTCTTATAAAAATTGCTTCATAGAGCGAATTGAAATCTACAAAACGAACCTTCTCAAAAATAAAATTATAAAGCACTGGAAGGATCGGCTCAACACAATCATTGTGAGCGTCTAATATTACTAATGTTATGTTTTCCTTTTTAACCATGTCAGTCAAAATTTTCTCAAAGCCTGCCAAGTCTTTTATGTTGGGATCAATAATTGAAACTAAAAAAATACCATGTCGGTTGTTGTGACGAAGTTCATCAGCAAGTTCCTCCGCCTCCTTTCCATTTGCTATAAGTACTGCTCTTTCAGATTTTCCAACACTTATTACTGGATACAATGCCAACCTCCAAAGAGCTAGACCTCCCAGAGAAATAATAAGATCAATAAATAGACTAACTTTTGGAGCAATACCGAAATACGGGATAAGGTAGAAAAACAATACTGCAATCACACTGTTGGCGACATAAGCGAGAATAAGTGACGAAGGAAGAGCACGACGAGTAACGGCAGTCTGTTTTTCATAAAGACCTGCGATAAAAAATACAACGATCCAAACACCAAAGATTATAGAAAAAGGCATTAAATGATTCAGGAAAAGATCTTGTGAAGGCAGGGATAGAAAACGAGCAACCAGAGTAAGCCAAAGTGAAAAAACAAGGACAAAAACATCCCCTATTACCAAGACATATGGCTCTTTTTTGTTGAAAACGGTCATTTTGATTTTAGTGTATAATTGTTGCTATGTTTAAATATTACCGCTCGGTGACATCAAACCATTCATATGAGAATACTATATAGTATAACAAAATCAAACTTTGGCGGGGCACAAAGATATGTATATGACCTAGCCACCACATTGAACGGGACGTCCCTTGGTGAGACCGATCAGACTATTCCAACAACAGAGAAATGCGAGTGTGTAGTGGCACTTGGAGGCCAAGGGGCGCTCCTTGATCGACTCGAGGCCTCCGGTATTCCTGTTTTTTCTATTTCCAATGCTGAAAGAGATATTTCTATTTTTAAAGACATTTCTGTTTTTTTCAATCTTATTTCAATAATAAGAAAACAAAGACCCGACGTTCTACACATAAACAGTTCAAAAATTGGTGGCATTGGAGCAGTTGCAGGACGCCTATGCGGTGTTCCCCACATCATATTCACCGCTCATGGTTGGGCATTCAAAGAACCTAGAAACGAAATCATTACATTGATAATAAAAATTCTTTCTTGGCTCACTATCATTTTTTCACACACAACAATTGTCTTATCAGAAAAAGAAAAAAACATGGTCTCGCCATGGCCTTTTGTAAAAAACAAATTAAAAGTAATTCCTCTTGGAATAAAGATCGACGCCAGCAGCACTTATGATAAAAATTCTCTAACAAAAGAGGAGGCTCTAATAGAAATACTTGGAGATAAAATAGACCTAGAAAATTTTTGTGACACACCCGCAAATGTAAACACAGACACCTTGCAAGATGCCGACACCAACACCCACTCAAAAACAAAAGTTATTGGCACCATTGCAGAGCTTCATGACAACAAGGGCTTAAAATATGCAATCGAAGGTATTGCCGAATACGATCGTGGCGATATGAAATATGTAATCATCGGTGAGGGTGAACGACGCGGTGAATTAGAAAAACAAATAAAAGATCTTGGACTTTCTAACCGCGTAATACTAGCCGGCTACAAAAAGGACGCGGCTCGCCTTCTCCCTGCTTTCGATATTTTTTTACTGCCATCTGTGAAAGAAGGTCTTCCCTACGTCATACTTGAAGCGGGTGCCGCGTCTCTTCCAGTAGTAGCCACAAAAGTTGGCGGTATACCAGAGTTAATTGAGAATCTTGAAAGTGGACTACTCATTGCACCAAATAGGCCAAACGAAATACGCAACGCGTTACTATATTTAAATGACCATCCTGAAATGATTGAAACTCTTGGACAAAACCTCCACGAAAAAGTTTTGAAAAGTTTCAACCTTGAAACAATGGTTACTTCTACCCTTTTAACATACAAGAGTAAAATCGAAAGTAAAATCTTAAAATAGAAAAAATTATTTTTTAAATTGGGGCAAAGTCATTCTTGATAACGTCCTTATGTGTACCTCGTGAGTATCTTTTCATGCTCATTAAAATACCAATGCCTAGACACTCTGTAACAAGGTGAGACCCGCCATAACTCATAAACGGCACAGGAATACCTGTTACAGGAACAATACCAATATTCATTCCTATATTAATGATCAAGTGAGTCATAAAAAATATTGCCAAACCAACACCGAACAAAATCTCAAAATTGGTTTCCCCTTTCATAGCGTTAGACAGGATACGCTGAATAACCACCGCGAAAAGAATTATCAAAAGCATCACCCCAACAAAACCCCATTCCTCCGCAAAGGCCGCAAAAATAAAGTCAGTTTGATATTCAGGTAAAAACTTCAATCTAGACTGAGTGCCATATCCGATTCCCTTTCCAATGATCTGTCCAGAACCGACAGTTACAGTAGCTTGATATGCATTGTATCCACTACCCTGAATATTAGACAAGGGATGTATAAAGTTTAAGATACGTTGTTTCTGGTAATCTTTGAATCCAAAATTCCACAGAACACCAGTAACTAAAAGCCCGACACAAAAAACAATTGCCAAATGTTTCTTTGAAATTCCAGAAACAAGAACCATACCAAACCATATAGCAAAAATAGTAATTGCTGATCCAAAGTCAGGATGCAAAGCCACAAGAACAAATGGGACCAAAGCATAAATACCAGACACAATGATATGTTGAATATTTGCAATTTCGATATGTCTTTTGGAAAAATATTTTGCCAGCATTAAAATTAAAATTATCTTAAGTGGATCAGACGGTTGAATAGAAAAGAATCCTAGATTTACCCATGATCTGGCGCCATGTGAAGCATGACCTAGAACAAAAAGAGCCAACAAAGCTACGCAAGAAACAATATACAAAACTACAAGTACTGATGTGCGGCGCAGGAATCTAACATCCAAAAAACTTACTCCAACAAGAACAATAAGAGACACCACAATCCATATAATTTGTTTATCAAAGAAACCAGGAGCTCCTGTAAAAGATGCCATGGTCACAAGCCCAGCACCAAAAATTGGAAGCATAGCCAATATTAAAAACCAATCCATTGATTTATACAGAGAATGAAAAAAGGTGTTTATTGGATTAGGCATGAGCTAATTACTGATTAATAGAAATTGGAAAACGAGGTACAATTTCTATACGAACAGCTTTTGATATAAAAGCTTCTGGCCAAGTAAAATTAACAGACTGTGAGCTATTTTTATCAATTGAATCTATGTAAGTACGTGATGAGGCAATTGCATTTTCATTTTCATCATACAAAATAGCCACAACCTCTACATTACTAAATGAATAAAATGAATTATTTTTAATTGAAGATGACAAATGTGGACTTGTACTAGCATTTTCCAAAACCGTATCCACAATATCAAACTTTGGGAGGTTTGAAGCGTCAGACAAATTGTGCCAAACTGGCTTTGAATCAAATTGGAAAAAAACTTTGAAAGGGACTCTCTCCCCTGTATCTACACCGGCCTCAAAAATTGGAAAACTTTTGTTTGGTGGAATAGTAGTTACTCCACTTCTACTTGCAATCAAAACATTTTGATTATCGTAAACCTGAAAAGTATATCCTGTTGGTTCTGAAATATAATTTATATTTGGGTTTTGAATATAAGCAACGAGATTATATATTCCTTTTGTCACCTTAAACGAATGAACCCATGTTGAAATAGGTTCGTTACGTATTTCATCTGGGCAAACCTTATTACATACACCACCGCAATCTACCTCTCTCTCATTTTGATTTAAAATATTATCAAAACAAGTTGGTGTTTTGTTGAAAAAAATAAAATATACAGGCAACGCAATAATCACAAGCAAAATAGCAGAAACGACCGAAACATATGAAAGTTGACGCCTAACGGCCCAGGTTGACATGAGAATATTTTAACACAAATAATTACCCGACCCTATTGAACACAACGCACCAAAAATTTTCTTCCCTTTGCATAATAGTCAGTAAAAACGCCACTAGTCCCAATTCCTACAGAGTATGCCCCAACATTACTTGGATCATGTGAGTACCCCGCATCAGACCAATATGAATCAGTGTTCACAAATTGATCACTTGTAGTTGATGTTGAAGCTGAAGTTTTATCTATAGGATGATCTGTTAGAGCCTTTGAAAGTTCTTCTTTGGATGGTAATCTCCAAGTTCCTTTTATTGGCAAATTTGAACAAGCATCAAAACCCTGATCCCAAGTAATTCTTCCCTGGCTTGCAGACCAAACTATTTGTTTATTAGATGACTGTAAATTATTTACAGGAGGTAAACCCTTAAGTTTACTAGCCCCCACGAGCGCTGCTAAACCTGCAAGTAAAACTACAACAATGATCCAGACAACTAAAGATCCTTTCTGTGCAAAAGGCTGTATTCTAGAATTTTTCATATTCATAAATTATATCAAACAAAATTAGAAAAAGAAAAAACCTGCATTCATGTGCAGGTTTTTTCTTTTTTTTTGAATTCTTTGTTCTGGCGACAAGCTACTTTCCCCATAAGAGTATCATCGCCTCAAGAGGTCTTAACTTCTGAGTTCGGAATGAGATCAGGTGTTGCCCCTCCGATGAATCACCAGAACAAAAAATTCAATTCAAGTTTCATCAAAAAAATTTCGAGTGTTGAATAGTTCGCACAAAAAAGCACGAACTACTCCCTAACAAGGTAATAAAATACGTAAAAATAACTGTGACTTTCAAATTTCCTAATAGGAATCGGCGCATTAGTACTCCTCGGCTGAAACGATTACTCGTCTTACACCTAGAGCCTATCAACGTGATAATCTCTCACGGGCCTATAACGATTTCTTATCTTGGAGCTGGCTTCACGCTTAGATGCTTTCAGCGTTTATCCATTCCCGACTTAGCTACTCTGCGGTGCCCTTGGCAGGACAGCAGACACACCAGAGGTCAGTTCATTCCGGTCCTCTCGTACTAGGAACAAATCTCCTCAAAAATCAACGCCTGCAGTAGATAGGAGACCAACCTGTCTCACGCATGAATTTCACATATTACTATGTGCATTGGACTATAGCTTTATCTTTTTCATGATTAAAAATCATAAATGAAGATAGTTTACGTTTAGTCTCTACGGGTATTTGAATTTAAAATTAAAATAATTAAAAACACAAACTTCCCTCGGAATCGTCCTCGACATCACTCGTAGGATTTTCCCGATATAAGTAAACTTGATCAATGCATATTTCTACGCATGACCGCCGTGATATTGTTGTCTCTATAACAGTCTGAAATTGCTTATTGCATATTCCAAATGACCTCTGAGGGCTCAGATTGTTTAAAATCAAAATAAATTTTTGTAAATTTAGATTCTAAACGGTCTGAACCCAGCTCGCGTAACTTTTTAATTGGCGAACAGCCAAACCCTTGGGAGCTTCTCCACCCCCAGGATAAGTTGAGCCGACATCGAGGTGCCGAACAGAGCCGTCGATATGGACTCTCGGGCTCTACTAGCCTGTTAT
>CAINVO010000020.1 GCA_903854195.1 uncultured bacterium
CTTTTATGTTTATTCCACATGAAGCTATTTATTATGATCTGCTTGTGGCACAGGTGGGAGGTGTAAAAGTTAACACTCGCGACCTTATTGAATATGCCTTTAAAGAGAGACATGTTTTGATTGTTTCTCCAACATCTTTCCTTGCCTTTTTGCAGACTGTTTTACAGGGTTTAAAAGCTTTGCAGATCGAAGAGTCAGCGAAAGAAATAAAGAAGCGAGTAGAGGACCTGGGCAGGCATATAGCGGCTTATGAGCAATTTATGAACTCACTAGGCACATCTCTCGGAACTACTGTTAATCACTACAATAAGGCCCATAAGGAGCTCTCAAAGATAGATAAAGATGTCTTAAAGATAACTGGGGGCGAGATTGCCAGTGTTGATCCTCTGATACTAGAAAAGCCCATAAAAGAGTCAGAAAATGATTAAATAATGTTTAAAAAGCCTAACCAGAGCTTGGGTTCTTGCATTTTATTACAAAGTATGTAAAATAGGGTAACTATGGAATTTGCAGTAATACAAACAGGTGGCAAACAATACCGTGTAAAAGCCGGTGACACTCTAAAAGTTGAAAAGCTTAAGGGTGATTTTAAGAAAGGCGACATTGTCGTTTTTGATAAAGTTATTATGGTAGATAATGGAAAGGATACAACTATCGGTGCTCCCTTCATTGAAGGTGCAGCAGTAGAAGCAGTATTCGAAGAGCTTGGCCGAGCAGCAAAGATAAACGTTATCAAGTACAAGCAGAAAAGCCGATACTTCAAGAAAAACGGTCACAGACAGCCATTTGCAAAAGTTACAATCTCAAAGATTAAATAAAATAAAAAATACCCCGAAAGGGGTATTTTTTTTGGAAGTTTTTTCAACTGGCAATTTTTACATATTTGTCTAAAAGAAAAACTACCGAGAAACTGTTTTCAGTTTTAGCGGTAGTTTTATTTTTTCGGGTGTTTACCCTAATTCAATTCTAGGTATGCTCTTTGGTGGTTAGTTCAAATTAATCCTTGGATCAAGAACCATGTCTCCAAAGTCTCCGGCACGTTCGTCCATACGTTCGTCCATTGGTGTCGCATCTAGGATTTCTCCCATGGTGCGCTGAGCAAATATCACCGCAGAGGAGGGAAGTTGTTCGAGGAGTTGTTTCGACAATCCGACCTCTATAAGTTTGTCAAAAAGTTCGCGCATGCACATTTTGTCAAAAGTGGCCATGTGCCTGTCGAGTTGACCGATGATTTTGAGATGGTTTAGACTCCATCCCTCGAGCACTTGTCGAGCTGTGACTTTGCTGATGATTTCTTCCTCATGTTCAAAATCATGTATAACCTCCTGCATCATCGCGTGAATTCCGTCGGCATTCTTTGGATTGAATGGGGGTTTGTTGAACATTGATTCATCATCAAAAACTCTTTCCTTGTTTGCGATGTGAACCAGCACGAAACCTTGTGGCTGCATGCGTAGCTCGAGTAGGTTCATTTCCAGAATTTCTTCTACTGTTTTACTTTGAATCATTATAGACTCCTTTTTTAAATTTCTTTGCCCATACTATCATGATAAAACAATCTGACAACTATAATTTACACTCGATTTTTTAGAGCATTTCTGAGTGTTTCCTTGTCCGAATACTCAAGTTCAGTTCCAGTCGAAAGTCCTCTTCCAAGAGTGGAAACCTTTAGTGTGAATTTTTCTGTTAAAGGCTTTATTCTAGATAAAATATAATCCGAAGTATTTTCTCCTTCGGGATTAAAATTTGTTGCGATGATTATTTCTTTAAGTCCGCTTGATGTCCGATTTTCTATTATCTGAAAAAGTTCTTTGATACGTACTTTTCTTTCAGGTTCCTTTTCAAGAATTGGTACTGTGCCACCTAGTACAAAATAATATCCATCGTATGAATCGCTTTTTTCAACACTCTCAAGATCAACATCTTTACATACAATCATGAGTTGATCCTTTGAACGATTTGGACTTAGACAGATGTCGCATGTGATAGATTTATCATGCCTTTTTGTAAAAAATTTATAACAAGATGGACAGACACTAATAGCACCTTTTAGAGATTGCATCAGTGTCACAAATTCATCTATATCTGACGGAGATCTTGTTAGTAGGTGATACACAAAACGCTTAGCTTGGCGTGGTCCAATGCCCGGGAATCTACTAAATTTTTCTGTAAGTGCGCGAATAACGTCCATGTTTTTATATATTCAAATTTTGTGTATTTAAGTTTGATGCTTTATCGAGCTATTTTTTATTTCTACTTTAAAAAAAGTCTTGATTGCTTGCAGTTTCACCTCCTCCACCTCCGCCTGCATTATCAAAATCTCCAAATTCACCTTTTTCTAGGTTCATAAATGTCGATTTCTGTTTGTCGAAGTAAAGTTTTGCAACACCTGTTGGGCCGTTTCGATGCTTTTCAATAAGAATTTCTGTTACGTTTGTTCTTTCAGCTTGGTTCTCCTTGTAACGATCCTCGTTGTGAATAAACATAACAACGTCAGCGTCTTGTTCAATAGATCCTGAGTCACGAAGGTCAGATAGTCTTGGGCGTCCTCCACGTTGTTCCACTGCACGAGACAACTGTGATAGTGCAAGAACGGGGACATCTAGCTCACGAGCAAGTTGTTTTAACGATCGAGATATTTCGGTTGTTTGTTGCACGAGGTTGTCAGATCCGTGTGATTGAGTTGGGGTCATAAGTTGCAAGTAGTCCACGATAATAAGTCCAAGACCTCTTTCACTTTTTAGTCTTCGTGCAACTGATCTCATTTTCAAAATATTACTACCTGGCTGATCATCTACGAAGATAGGGGCCTTAGAAAGAATCTCTAGAGACTTATGAATACTTTCAAAATCACTATCAAGTGTGAGTTTTCCTGTGCGTAGTTTCCATGCGTCAACTCTTGATTGAGCAGCAAGCATACGGTCGATAAGTTGATGAGAGGACATTTCCAATGAGAAAATACCAACAGGTACATTGTGGATGATTGCAGCTTGTCTTGCTATATCAAGAGCTAGGGAAGTCTTACCCATAGATGGTCGAGCTGCCAAAATAATTAGGTCAGACTTTTGTAGTCCGGCAAGCTTGTCATCAAGTGCCTGGAAACCAGTAGGCACACCTCGGACTTGATCTTTTGTCTTGTGTAAATCATCAATACGGTCCCAAGCCTCAGTAAGTTTTTCTTTAATCTCAATAAATCTGTGAGATGTTGTAAAGTTTGTTACATCATAAATACTTTTTTCTGCTTTATCTAGAAGTTCATCAAGAGGACCATTTTCATCGTAGCCAATTTGAGTAACAAAATCTCCAGCCTCTATCAGTCTTCTCATCATGTGCTTTTTCTGTACGATCTCTGCGTAGTGTTTTATGTTCGCTGAAGATGGCACCATGTGTACAATTTCAGTTAGATAATTTGCGCCACCAACACTATCAAGCATTCTTTTTTCTTCTAGTCTTGAACGTAAAGAAAGCATGTCGATCGGGCTATTTTCTGTAAATAGCTCAAGCATTGTTTCGTAAATTTTTCGATGTCTTTCGGAATAGAAGGATTTTGAACTGGTAAAATCCATAATTTCATTCATAGCATCAGGACGAAGCATAATAGATCCAAGTACAGCTTTTTCTGAGTCTATGTGGTTTGGAGGAATACGAAGATGTGAACCAATGGCAACCATATTGTTTTGGTTATTATTTGATCCAGCATTGTTTGATCCTTGACCAGCTTGTCCGTGTTGTGATGTTTTCTTTACGGAAGATATAGGTGAGTAAGTCATGTGGGCATTTTAACACATGAAATTTTTCTCAACAAAAAATAAATATAGGGAAAACCTGTGTTTAAGCTGTGGATTACTTTTATCTAAAACCACGGCTCTTTTTATGGGTATTTTAGAGAAAATTTAAATTTTCTTGACAATTGGGCCACTTGAGGTGTCATCCAATGAATAACCTAGAGTGATTATCTCTTGTCTGATTTCATCCGCAAGACTAAAGTCCTTGTTTGAACGAGCTTCTTCTCTCTTGTTTACTAACGCTTGGATTTCTTCAGGTACTACAGATTGGATATTTATTTTTTCTGAATATTTTGTTATTTGATTTTTTAGATCAAGACCCAAAACCTCATCAAAGAATATTATGTTTGAAAACTTTTGTATGTTGTTTAGATTCTCATCTTTAATTATTTCCCAAATTAGTGCGATGGCTTGAGCTGTATTGAAATCGTCACCAATGAATCTTTCAAATTTTTCTTTATATTCAGGATCTATATAGGTTTTGTTCTTTTCATTACCATTCCCATCATTCTCCGAACTTTCTAAATTGCTTACTTCATTGGAAATTTTTGCTAAATGAGAAATTATTTTTTCATATGCTTGTGCTGAAGCTTGTTGAGCTTCCCATGTAAAATTTGACAGTGTGCTGTAGTGTGAAGTTAGAAGCCAATATCGAAAGGCTAGAGGATCTATGTTTTTTTCAGGAAAGTCTGATAAGTAAACAGTGTTGCCAATAGATTTTGAAATTTTCTGGCCATCAATAGTGATGTGATTGTTGTGAAGCCAATATCTTGCTAGGGGTGTTCCTGTAGCTCCTTCTGACTGTGCAATCTCGTTGTTGTGATGTACTGGAATGTGGTCAATGCCACCAGTGTGAATATCAAAAGGCTGACCAAGGTATTTTATGGACATTGCAGAACATTCAATATGCCATCCTGGAAATCCCACGCCCCAAGGTGAAGGCCATTCCTGTTGACGTCTTTCATCTGTCGGTGAAAATTTCCACAAGGCAAAGTCAGTGTGGTTTTTTTTCTCAGTATTTGTTTCAACTCTAGCTCCTTCCTTTAAGCCCTCAATATTTATATTTCCAAGTTTTCCATATCCGGGAAATTTAGATGTATCAAAATAAATACCATCTGAAATTTTGTATGTTAATCCTTTGTCCTCCAACTGTTTAATTAAAGAAAGCTGCTCTGCAATGTGTTCCGTTGCTTTGGGGAAAATGGTGCCGTTTGTTTGAATGTTTAAATTCTGAAGATCCTTGTAAAAAGCATCAGTATATTTTTGTGTAATTTCGCTAGCGCTTGAACCCTCTTTTTTTGCAGCTTTTTCTACCTTGTCTTCTCCATCATCATTGTCACTAACAAGATGTCCAACATCTGTGATGTTGATAACCTGCCTTACGGAAAAACCAGCATACTGAAATGTGCGTCGAATTGTATCTGCAAAAATATATGACCTCATGTTTCCGATATGGGCATAGCTGTATACTGTTGGACCACAATGATACATGGTTACTGTGGGTGGGGTAGTAGAAAGATCAACTGAACTAGGTTCAAAAAGCTCTTTTTTCCCAGTAAGGGTGTTGTGAATGTTTATTTTCATTTGAGTGTTTAGGATTTTTTGTAACTATTTTATAGCCATCTCTTATATTTAAACAAAAGGAATGTGATTATACATAGTAAGAACATCCCGCCTAATACTTTGTAGAAGTCATCTAAACTATTGATCAAGGGTGACGACATAGACATACCGAATATTGAGGAAACGAAAGTCAAAGGTAGAAAAACAAAGGCCATCACTGTGAATACTTTCATCGTCTCGTTCTGTTTTGTGGAAAGTAAGGCATCGTTTGTTACTCGGAGCTCCTCAAGAAATTCTTTACTATTTAAAATTCCGTTATGAACCTTGTAGTATTCACTCATTATATCTTCTAGATAGTACTCAAAGTCTGATCCAAAAAATTTCTTACCTGCGGTAGAGAAAGAAGTCAGTACCTCTTTGTGCATACTTGTGGCATTTTTAAAATCTAAAATTTCACGGTTAATATTTGAAAGAGTAAAAACCATTTCTTTTTCTTCACCTTTAAAAACTCTTTCTTCTGCTTCGTGTAGGGAATCTCTGACATATTCTAATTCTTCAAGTAAGAAGCTGTACATCTCCTTAATCATTGAGTAAAAAATAAAACCAGCATGTTCGCTGTGTTCTCCTTTCTCTAGTATTGA
>CAINVO010000021.1 GCA_903854195.1 uncultured bacterium
CATCCATTCTTTGTTTCAAGCGGTCTGATTTTTCTTGGTCAGCTGCTTGTGCTGCTTTAATAGGGGCATCAAATTTCTTCTCAGTACCTTCAAGTTGGAACTTTGTATAATTATCATCAATTGTCTTGTTTGTCTTGTTTACATCTGTTATTGATCTTCCACTTCCAAATTTAGCATCTTTAACTTTGTCTGTGGTTATACTGCGTAGTTTTGTTCCAATTCGTGATTTTCCAAAAGCACTATTTTCATCCATTCCAAGACCCTTAGCAGCCCAACCAACAGGTGCAAGTGCTGTTCGAGCAATTCCTCTTCCCATATATCCTTGCATTCCCCCTCTAGCTTGGTTCAGTGTGCTTGTAACAAACCCAGATGCTACTGCCGCTCCTGCCCCACCAGTTTCTTTTGCAAGAAGAAGTGATGCAACAAGGAGTCCAAGTACTATTGCATAGTTAAATAGAATTCCTGCACTCCCGGCATCTGCGCTTGCTAGATTTGCAAAACTTCCTGTCCTAGAGATTGCTTTAAATGACTCACTGTTTGCAACTTTTAAGGTAACCCAAATCATTATGAAAAAAGCTGGTGACACCAAAGCTTCGGCGATAAGTTTATCTTTCCATTTATCAAAAGTTTTCTTTGTTGATGGTAAAACCATAGCAGCGAAAGCAATAGGAGAAAGGATCATTAAGATTACTATGGTTATAAAGCGAACTATAAAAATCCAGGTGGCAGCCAAAAAAACTAAAGCAGCAACAAGAATAAGTATTGAACCAAAAATTGTGGTTATGAATATTTTGTACCACCCAAGACCGTTATTTGCCTGAGTTGCACCTATCGCAGTATTTCCAGATGTGGCGGAAGAATTTCCTGTGTATATTGTAGTTAGATGAACTGTTTCAAGAAAAGCGTCAGCGAGACCTTTTGCAGGATCTGTGCTCTGTCCGATTGGAGTCCCTCCTACAGTGATGGTTTTGTAAAATTGTAAGGAAACTATGTTTGATGCATCAATAATAATCTTAGTAAAAAACATACTAAAGTTCATAAGGATTGCCACTACAATAAGTTTAATTAGCAGACTCTTTGCGTCGTATCCTCCAACTCTAAGAATTGTGGATATTGAAATAGCTAAAAGAATAAATATATAAAATATATTTGCAAGATCTCTAAAAGTTGTCCATGTTTCATTTATTCCAGTAATCCCCCCATTTCCATTTGCTCCGAATAGGTTTAAGGACATGTTTACAACGGTATAGTTCATAACATAGTTAAAAATAATACCCACTATGTAAAGAATCCATGACATAAATGACAGAATCAAGTTTCCAAACCAAGCCGCACATCCCCCAGCATCAAACCACCCAAGTTTGTACCATGACCCACCTTCTTTCCAACAAGATGGGTCTGCTGATGCACTCGCGGAGTCAACATTACCTCTGACAGAGGTGCTAGTATTACCGTTAATATCTGTTGCCGTTGTTAGGGTGCTAGGCCCTTTACCAGCTTGTGTAAGGTTTTGTGTATCTGTTGGAATATAACTGTATGTTCCGTCACCATTAGTCGATTGATAGTATAGTGACTTTGTTCCATCAGCGTTTGTTTTAGTAAAAGTAGATGACCCTCCAAAATGACCTCCAGTGTTAACGTAGTCTGGGTTTTTTGATATGTCGACTGTTGATTTTATTGTTCCTGGAGTAGTTGGAGCGGGTGTGGCTGCGTTAGCTGTTTGTGCAAAAACATTAATTAAAAGAATGAATAAAACAAATCCAAAAAGGAAAAGTTTTCCTTTGTGTTTTGCAACCTGTCTAACCATTCCTTTTAAATTTAAAAAAGACATTTTTATTATGTTTCTCCGAAGTTTTATTTTTAGGCCAGAACTTTCATCTACAACATCTCTGATTGCAACTATTCTACCATTTTATTTTATTTAATGGGTAGTCTTACTGTGTACTTGTTGCGTAAGTGTACGTGTATCCTGATGAGCTGTAAGTATTTGAGAGATTGTAGGTAGTTGTAGCTGTGGTTGTTGCAATTGTTGAGGATGAAATAACAAGATTTACTCCAGCACTAGTTCCCTTCGCTGTTGTAACTGATAGTTGGTATGAATCATTGGTTATAGTTTGTATATCGGAAACACAAGTTCCTGTGATTCCAAACAAGTTGCATGCAGTTGTAGTTATGCTTGGAACTGTAAAGGTAAGTGATGTTCCGTTTGATGGAGTCTGAGGTGAGGCTAGTTTTCCGTTCAGTAGAACAAAGTTCGAGTTTGCATCAAAACCAGTGCCTCCGATTGTTAATGTTGTGCCGATACTTGCACCCGCTACAGGTCCTGATATTGATGTAACTTGGACAGGTGTCGCAACCACAGTTGAACCTGTATTTCCATTGTTTGATGAATTTGAGTTGTTGTTATTGTTATTATTTTGTGAGTCTGGAATATTGATATTGTATGTGCTCTGAGTTGAAGCTCCGCCTCCAGGCATTGTTCCTGTGGTTACTTCACTAAGGGCAATCTTTATAAGCTCATTTACTAGGGCTGTAACAACTTGATCAAAGGAATTTGCCATTGTTAAACGAGTTTTTGACATTCCTGTTGTTTTTGAAAACTCATCAGCGATCACTCCCCCAGGAGTTGTTGTGTGGCAGTCTTTTTCTACGTCAGTTTTTCCACTTGGATTACTACATACTTGAAAGTTTAACCAACCTTTGTTTAAGCCAAGATCAAATGTTGCGACGTTGTTTTTGACAGCAATACGTGAGTAAAGCTCGTTGTTAGACATTAGCTGTATTCCATAAGGATTATTTTGTTGGTTTTGGGTTAGGTTTATCCAGCTATTCATTCCACCCTGAGACCAATTACCATTTACGAACCCATTTATATTTTGCTCGGCTTGCGTGAGTGAACATTGAGACCTTTGGGCAAAGCTTGATCCATATTGTTGTGCCAAGCCAATTCCTACTTGAATACGGAAAGGTTGACATACGTTTATACCAGTGGTCTGCCCTACTATTTGTTGGATAAAACCACCTGCTTCTTGGTCGGCTAGACTTTTGAAGAAGTTTTGAGAGTTGGTAAGAAAAACAGGATTACCTTTAAATCCAGAGTTAATCCAAGCAATTGTTGATGTTGTAAGGTATTGGATCATTGCATTTACGAAGCAGTAACCAATAGAGTCCCAACTTATGCCTGTTGGAATACCAAATATTACCCAACCAAGGTTTTTTGCATCCTGAGTAGGTTGTTGGACTGTCACGTCTGATTTTAGAATTTTTCCTCCAATTTTACTTCCAAGTAAACTAGCCAAGCCTGTTGTTACAGCTCTAGCTATAGCTTGTCCCAAAATACTTCCAACACAAGCTCCTAGTCCAGATGTCACGGCTCCTCCTGGTGCTGTAAATGCTCCACCTGAAGTCGTTGTGTTGTATGAAGCTGCTTGAGGGTTTACTGTCTGAGGAATTGATACTTGGGTTGCTGCTTCGACTGTCTGGAATGGCGCAAGAAGACTGTAAACTGTGAAAGTGACTATAAGGGTGGAAGCAATTATTTTTTTCATGAATTTTTTATTGTGTTGCTGAACTATTTGTAACCATCGGTGCCATTTGACCACTGTTTACTATATTCCATGCATTTCCAGGCTCATTATTACTAAAAATTATACCATTATTTTTAAAATATGAAGCCATATCTGTGAATAATGTTGTTTGACTCTGTGTAATGGCTTGATATTGCTTTATTGCAAGTAAACCTTTTAGAGGATCCTTTGCATAATTGTTAATTTCATCAAGTGTTGTGTACATACTGTAGTAATTATTTATTATTGAAACAAAATCAAACGAAAGGGCAGAAGGCGTTTTGATTTTTATCAAAGCCTCAGCAATTTTTTTATATACTATAATATTGTCATTTGACGGTGTGCCGTCTGAGTTTGTACTTACATCTTTTGCTGTTAGTAGGGTGTTTTGTATTGTTTGTATTACTAAATTTCCGTACGAGTGAAGATCATCAGAATTTTTTGGAATAAAGGTTGTAAGGTTGGATAGGGGGTATTTTTGGTCTATAGCTGGTGGGGTGATGTTAGATAAAGTCCCATTTACAATATTTGTTTGAGAATTGTTATCTACACTGCCGTCATCAGCCTGCATAGCCATATAATTGGTGAAAAGATTTTTTGAAAGCTTGTCTGTAAGAGTGTCGTTTGGGTTTGAAAGTATATCTTGAGCTGTAGTTGTTCCACCAAGTGCTGATATTTCAGAAGCTTGAATCGCTTGGTCTATCATATTGCTTGGGTTTGAATCTGCAGAATAATCAAGAGATGCAAAATCAGGTACCTTAACAATGTTTCCATATCTTAGTTTTACTGCAACTACACACAAAATCAGCACCACACAAATGGATGTAAGTATTAAGATATTTCTACTTGGAAGTTTCACGTTGTATGAATTATATAAAATTGTGAAATCTTTTGCCACTCTTTTAGGTTGATATCTTCTGGTCGAGCTTTTAGTGGTATTTTATTTTGTTCAAAAAAACTTTCTAAATTGGTTTTTTTGGCCAAATCCCCCACTTCGGATGTATGATATAGGTTGCTGATAGCAATTTTTCTCTTATGTGCAAATCCGGCATGAATAGTTCTAAAAAAATCATCCTCTTCTTTTTTTGATTTGTTAAAAAAGTTTTTTGAAATATTTTCTATTAGAATAATGGCGGAGTCAACATTTGGTTTTGGAAAAAAACTTCCAGCTTTTACTGTTTGTATGTACTTTGGGGTCCCGTATGCTTTTACTGAAAGAGAAAGTAAATTTTCTTTAAGGGCTTTTGGTTTGCCATCCTTCTGCCTCTCTCCTGCTATGCGTTCTGCAACTTCTTTTTGAACCAACAGAACCATAAGTTCCGGCTGACAATCTAAAGTTTCTTTGTTTGATCCTTGATATCCGGATAAAAAAGCCCGGATAATCTCTCCAGTTATGTAATATGGAATATTTGCTATTAATTTATATTTTTCCTTTACTATGCCAATTTCAGAAAAATTTTTAGTACTGAGGTTTTGTATGTCATTGTGAACAATCTTCAATTGACCATTTTCTATTTCATCATTAAAAATATTTCCAAGCTCAATCACAAGCTCGTCGTCTTTTTCTATAGCGATAACTTTTGCCCCAGTTGCCAGTAGTGCTTTTGTAAGTGCCCCTTTTCCTGGGCCGATTTCTAAGACGGTGTCACTCGCAAGTACTTTTCCAGCATTAATTATATCCCCTACTATTGTTGGGGATGTTAGAAAATTTTGCCCTAGTGATTTTTTTGGTTTCATTTTTATTTCTTATTTTTGTTTTTTACTGACTCTATTTTTCGCCGACCTTTTTCATGAACTTTTAGAAATCAATAAAAATAAGTTTTGCCCCTGAAGGTGGTTCTTGTTCTTCCAAATATACCTTATCTACATCATTAATAAAACTAGATTGTGGAGCTACTTGTTTGCTTCCAAAAATAGTACGCATCTGTGCATGTGAAAGGTAAATTTTCTTTCGGGCTCTTGTTAATGCAACATAAAAAAGTCGTCGTTCCTCTTCGCTTTCAGCACCTCCGCCTGACCCACTCTCCTTCCCTTCACTAGCTCTTGAGTGTGGAAATAAACCCTCTTCTAACCCTGTAATAAAAACATAATCAAACTCAAGCCCCTTTGATGCGTGAATTGTCATGAGCTTCACTGCATTTTTATTTTTTTCATCAGCTCCATCAATGTTATCTTGATCGCTTTGTAGGGCTGCATCTTTCAAAAGTTCTTCTATTCCTGCTCCGTAGTCTGTATTTTTTTCAGGTTGTAGTAGTCCCATTCCTCCTGCGATTTCATCTCCCCCACTTAATCCACCTGCAATTAGATCATATTTTAGAGCAAGTGTTGCAAGCTCATGCATGTTTTCTAATTTTTCTTGGTCTTCTTCTTTTCCTTGTCTGTACATTGATTCAAGACCACTTTCTCGCAAAACATATTTTACAACTTCTGAAGGTTTTTCTTTAAAAATTCTATCTCGTATTCGTCCAAGAAGCATTCTAAAACTTTGAATTTTTTCTCTAGTGCCTTGAGGTAGTGTATGTTCATTTCCTTCAAATATTTTTAGGAGTGTTACTTTACCTATTCCGCGAGCAGGTACATTTATCACACGTTTAATATCAGAGAGAGAATCTTCATTTAATGCCGCGCGAATATACGCAAGAACATCTTTGATTTCTTTTCGTTCAAAAAACTTAGTACCAAGCATTTGATATGGAATGTTTTTTGTTAAAAAAGAATCTTCGAGTACTCGAGATTGAAAGTTTGCTCGATAGAGAACAGCTATTTCTTTAGGGGAAACACCGTTAGAAATTAGTTGTCTTGATGTGTTTGCAACAAAGTTTGCTTCATCCCCTTCGTCAAAGCCAGTGTAAAAACCAACTTGCTCCCCTTTCGCATTTTTTGTAAAAAGATTTTTTTCACGACGAAAAATATTTTTCTTTATAACATCATTTGCAACAGAAAGAATTGTTTGAGTTGATCGGTAGTTTTCCTCAAGGAGTACTGTTTCTGTATCAGCGTAGTCTTCCTCAAATTTTAGAATATTTTTTATATCTGCCCCTCTCCATCCGTAAATTGATTGATCAATATCTCCCACAGCAACGATGTTTTGTTTAGGCCCTGTGATAAGTCGTGCAATAGTATATTGCACTTTGTTTGTGTCTTGGTATTCGTCAATGTGCACGTACTGCCAGACATCTTGGTAATGTTTACGCACATCTACCTCTCTTTCAAGCAAAGAGGCAGTTTTAAAAAGTAAATCATCAAAGTCTAATGCTTTTTCTTTTGCAAGAATTGAATCATATTCTCTCCATACAGGAGCAACTATACTTGCCCAAAAATCACTTCCCATTTTGGCTTCGTATTCAGAATGAGAAACAAAATCCCCTTTCTCTTTTGAAATTGCGGCCAAGATTTTTCCTGGCTCATGTTGTTTTGGATCAATCCCAAATTTTTCCATGGCGTCTTTGATCGCTCTTTTTGAGTCAGCACGATCGTAGATACTAAAATGCCTAGTCAATCCAAGTCTTGCTGAGTTTTCTTTTAGTATGTGTACACCTAAAGAGTGAAAAGTAGAAACAAAAGGCATTTCACGCACAGAGCTTGGTAATCTGTTTACTACAGGTTCATTCTTATGAAGATTAATAGAGGTGTCTGAAGTGATTAGGTGCTCTACTCGCTCTCTCATTTCTTTGGCCGCTTTGTTTGTAAAGGTTATTGCCAATATTTTTGAGGGTTCGACTCCTTTGTGTATAAGGTTCAGAATTCTATGAGTTATAGTTTTTGTTTTTCCTGCCCCAGCCCCTGCGAGTATTAAAAGCGGTCCATCTATGTGTGTTGCAGCTATAAGTTGTTGGTCATTTAGCCCTTGTAGATGCTTTGGTAAATTTTGATCTATGTTTTTTGCTGGTAATCCAGATAATTCGTTATTGTTTTCATTTTGTGTGCTCATTTGTGTACTACTATAACATGAGCTATCCGTAGCTATGTACTATATTTTTTTGAAAAAATATTAAAAGTTATCCCCAGTGTAATGTCAAAGTCATTGACATTAAGGTCAATGGGGCATAACATTGAATTATACAGATTTTCAGAAACGATATGGCTCAACAGAGCCGTTTTTTGTAGAAAGACCGCAAACCTTAATCTTTTAGGCTTATTTTACCCAAAAACTCAAAACCTTCTAAAAAAGCGCTCAACAAGGCCATTTATATAATTGGTCCTATTTCTCTTTTGTTTATTTTCCTATTAGAGCCAAATCAAGCTCAGGCAAGTATTCTTTCTTTTGTAGGTAATATCTTTGGAAGTTCAACGGGTGGTTCAAGTAGTCAGGTTTTACAAATGGCCGCTACTGTTGAGTCAGAAACAGAAGCAGCCTCAAATACTCAGAAAATGCCCCTACTTCAGGCTGCTATTAACTCGGATCCAAATCCATCAAAAGGAACAACAACCCTCATGATTGTTGGTGGAGGTGGTGGTCAAGCTCTTGTTTCTGAAAATGGTCCAATTGGCAGTGCTGCAGATGTTAAGCCTCAGGAGGATAAGGAATCTTCTGATCGCATTAGTGTTTATACTGTACGTAAAGGTGACACCTTGAAAGGAATAGCAGATATGTATGATGTTTCTCAAAACACCATTTTGTGGGCGAATAACCTAAAATCACAGAAGGATTTTAAGGTGGGAGATGCTTTGGTCATTCTTCCTGTTTCTGGAATCAAATATATAGTTAAAAAAGGAGATACCGTTAAGAGTATTGCTTTGGCCTCAAAAGGTAACGAGGATGATATTATAAGTTATAACAATCTTGATGATAAAGCATCGCTTAGTGTTGGAGATGAGGTTTTTATTCCAGATGCTGAGCTGTCACCAAGTTCCCCTTCTTCAACAAGTATAGCTACTTCTAGTGCTGCCACTACAAAGACTAAAACTAAAACAAGTACTAAGATTGTAAAAACAGCTCCACTTATTGCAGCTAGTTCAAGTGGAGATGATTCAACTTCTGTAGATACTTCTTCTTCCAATTCCTCTTCAAACTCTTCATCACAATCTTCGTCGTCAGGATATTTTACAAGACCAATTGTTGGAGGTATTAAAACTCAAGGTTTGCATGGTCATAATGGTGTAGATCTAGCAAGTTCTTATGGAACACCTATTTTAGCTGCAGCGTCAGGTCAAGTCATAATTGCTCGAACTGGTGGTTGGAATGGTGGTTATGGAAACTATATTGTTATCAGTCATAATAATGGTATGCAGACACTCTACGGCCACCTTAGTGCTGTGAAAGTTACTCTTGGTCAGCAAGTAACAAAAGGTCAGGTTATTGGAGCTATGGGTAGTACCGGAGAATCAACTGGCACCCATCTACACTTCGAAGTACGAGGAGGAGTAAACCCATTTTAATTTTTTATTTTCAGTCTCCTATTTTTGAGCGATAGCTCAGCGCTTCTAGCAAGTGTTCTTTCCTTACGTATAAACATTTATCTATTGCGGCAATAGTTTTTGCCAGTTCGATGGTTTTTTTATAACCACGAAATGATAGGCCAAGTTTTTTTGATGCTTTGTTTAACAAATCAAAAACATTTTTAGTTAAAAGGTTTTTGCCACTTTCTTCCAAATCTTTCTGTTTTTCTCTTATAATTCTTGAGTTTTTTACTCTTTCTCTTATTTCTTCACTACTTTCAATTTTGATATCCTGAATATTTGATCTATTCAAATTTGAAAAATTTTCATAATTATTATCTTTTGGATTAGATACCTCTATCCAAATATCAAAACGATCTTGCAAAGGTTTTGAAAATTTTCTTTTATATCTAGATATTTCTATGTGTCCACATGTGCATTTTTGAGTTGTACTCCCTCTTTGTCCACACGGGCATGGATTTAGGGCAGTTATCACAATGCAGTTTGCTGGAAAAACTTGAGTTTCTTTTGCACGAGATATTGTTATAAATTTTTCTTGCATCGGTTGTCTTAATGACTCTAAAGATTTTCTATCAAATTCCATGAGCTCGTCTAGGAACAAGACACCGTTATGGGCTTTGCTTATCTCCCCTGGTCTAAGTGTTGGACCTCCGCCAATTAAGGAAACATAGGAACTTGTATGATGAGGTGATCTGATAGGAGGTCTATAAATATTTTTTGTCTTAATGAAATCTACATCTATTGAAATAGACTCAATCATTTCCTTTTGAGATAAGTTTGGAAGTATCCCGACAAATGCCCTAGCTAGCATTGTTTTTCCACTACCCGCTGGTCCAAAAAGAGTGATATGGTGTTTTCCGACTGCGGCTATTTCAAGTGCCCTTTTTGCTTTTTCTTGGCCAATGATTTGTGAAAAATTATTTTCCTTGAGGCTGTCGTCAGATTTGTTGAGTATGTTGGATATGTTTTCTGGTATATTTTCAAAATTCTTTTCGTTTGAAATAGCACCTTCTGAAATATTTTTCTTTCCAGAAATATAATCTATTGTTTCTTTTAGTGATGACACAGGGATGATTCCTTTAACTCCTGTAAGTGAAGCCTCTTTTTCGTTTTCTTTTGGAATAATTATTTTTTTATAACCATTTTCATTTGCGTAAATTATCATTGGAACTATGGAGTTTACTGGTCGAATATCCCCCATCAGTGATAATTCTCCTATAAATATGGTTTGATCAAGAGGTATGGTAAGTTTGCCAGAAATATTTTTTGATGCGATTAGATAGCCAATCGCGATCGACAAGTCGAAACTTGGTCCTTCTTTTTTTATATTGGCTGGGGCTAAGGAGACTGTGATTTTATGGTTTTGTTGTTTTGGAGATTTAAAGCCACTATTTTTAATTGCTGAGGATATCCTATCTTTTGATTCTTCTATTGCTTTGTCTGGTAATCCAACTATGGAAAATGAATGTAATCCACGAGAAATATCTATCTCAACTGTAATGATATGAGCTTTAAGCACACTGGTCTGTGCGCTAAATATTTTAGAAAAATGCACGATTAAGTATCAATAAAACTTACGAACAAAAAGCCAAGGTCGGTCTTAAATTAATTATTTAGGATGAGATCTTCGATCTATTAATCGTTTAGATGAGCTTTGTTTGTACGAGCAGATGGGTTTGCTTCTAGTCTTTCTATTTCGATCGGCTCACCACTCACCTCACAAATACCATAAGTACCTTTTTCGATTTTTTCTAGAGCGATTCTTATGTTGCGAAGTTGTGGTTCAAGTTCATTTACTATTCCAGTATTTTCTTCGAGTGTCTCAAGTGAATCAGCAACCTCGCTTCTGTCTCCAGGAATAGGGTCTTCATCCCCCTTTGAAGCATCCCATTCACCCATGTGTTCAGGATTAGCTTTTCCAATCAAGGTCATTTGTTCCTCAATTGCTTTTAGTTCAGCTTCTAATTTTGCTTTGAAGTGTGGAATATCTAATGTCATGCGGCTATTGTAACAGACATAAAAAAGCACGCAACATTTAAAAAACAAAAAATTATCTAGAAATATGGGAAGATGTGCTTCTTGATAGTATTTCTTTGAGAGTCGCCTCATCTGAAGTAATTATCAGTGTATTTCTATCTATAAAAGTATAAAAGAAATATATGTTGCCGTTTTGATCGGAATAAGCTCTTGTGTCAAAATTTTGAATTTCTTTGTCTTGAAAGGTTTTTATTGTAGATGTGGCTGATGTGCTTGTTGAGATCTGACTTATTGTGTTTGATTTTTGATAAAACAAACCGCCAATATCAACATCCATTGTTTTTTCCCAACTAAGCATTCCGGCGTATGCATTTTCATATGAATTTAGTTTAAACAAAAAAAAGTTTCCGTTTGGTTTGTATGAGTATATTCCATATATAAAATCTTGATCTAGTGCTCTTGCAAATGCCGGATCTATTCGAGCCTTAAGCGCTCCTAAAATGTCTGCAGAACTTGCATAGCTAGTTGTTGTTCCTATTTGTTGAATAAAACGGATTTCCTCTATAGAACCTTCAGGTATGTCTAGACTCTTTTCTTTCATAATCACATTACTTAAACTTATTGGGTCTAAATCATCTATGCTTATGTTTTTTTCTTTCTCAGTATAAAAAAAGTGAGGTAGGTTGTCAGGGTTTATTGCTGTTGCTGGCGTTGGTAGGGATTTGTAATAAACATATATTCCAGTAACCAGACCTCCTACAACTAAGATAATACTTATCGCAACAATATATATATTCATTTTAAAACCTTTGGAGATTTCCTCTTCCCTTTCACCTTGTTTCTCTTGTCTAACTTTTTCTGCCATTGCAATTTTAACCATGCTGACATTGTCATTTTTTATTACATTAACAACGTCATTTTCGTACGTTCTTATTGGGCTAATTGCTGCATTTCCTCTTGGAGCGGAGCTTAGTATGTCTGCATAATTAAGCTTTTTTCCAAAGTTATTGTTCGCAGAAAAACCCTCAGGTTTTTGCTGGTTTGGTTGAGACGTTTGAATTGGAGGTAATGTTGAATTTTTCGGCGCGTTTGGGTTTGGAAGTTCTTGGCCCATTTGATTTCCAGATTTATTATCTTCCACAATGTTTTGTTTGAGGAGGTCACTGACATTTGGTTGTTTTGGGTTTGAATCTTCTTCCATGCTCTTATTCTACATTATTTTTGAAAAAAATATAAAAATTGGAAAGTTTAAGTATTGGCCTATCTAGGAAACCTTCTTTGGTTTTGAGAATTTTGTCTTTCAGATGCTGATGTTAATATGCTTTCTATTACAGCTTTGGCTTTTTCTGCCGATCCATTTTTGCCGGTAACGTAGACTGTTCCATCATCTTCGATAGTTATTTCTGCCCCAGTTTTCTCTTTTATTTCTTTAATTGTTTTGCCACCAGAACCTATTACTAAGCCTATGGTGTCTGTGTTTATTTTAAAAGTTATAATCCTCGGTGCGTTTGCGGAAATCTCAGCCCTCGGTTTTTCAATTTCTTTTTCTATAACATCGAGGATGTGGAGGCGTGCAGTTTCCGCTTTTTCAAAAGCTTCTTTTAAGATATTTAATGGAATTCCATCAACTTTTACATCCATTTGAACTGCTGTTATCCCCTTTCTTGTTCCTGCCACTTTAAAATCCATATCACCGTGGTGGTCTTCTGGTCCTTGAATGTCAGTTAAGACTTTGTATTTTAGGTCTGTTCCTTCCCCGATCATCATTAGACCAGATGCAATACCCGCTACTGGTGCTGAAATTGGTACACCAGCATCCATTAGTGCAAGACTTGATGCACAAACTGATGCCATTGAAGTGGAACCGTTTGAAGCCATTGACTCTGATACTATACGAATTGTGTATGGAAAAACTTCTTTTTGTGGAATAACGGCAAGTAACGCTTTTTCAGCTAGGTATCCATGACCTACCATTCGTCTGTTTAATCCTCCCATGCGCCCAGTTTCTCCACCAGAAAAAGGTGGAAAATTATAATGATGAAGAAAATGTTTATTTCCCTTTACTTCAATTCCATCAAGGGTCTGAGCATCCTTCGGCCCCCCGAGAGTTAAGGCTGAAAGTACGTGTGTTCCCCCTCGATAAAATATTCCGGAACCGTGAATAATTGGAGAAATGCCGCCGGCCTGTGCAAAAAGTGGCCGTACTGCGTCCATCGAGCGTCCATCAGGCCGGCGGTCGTTGTTCACAGCCTCAGTGTGAATTAAATCATTTACTCTATTTTCATAGTAGTTGTCTGCTTCATGTTTCCAGTTTTTTGTATTTATTTCTTGGTTTTCTTTCTTTTCAAAAAAATCACTGATAGTCTTCATCCATTCATCTTTTAATGTATCTATATCTTTTTTTCCTGGTCCGAAAAAAATGGTCGCTTCAAATTTTGGTAAGATTATTTCATTAAAAATTTCAACAATCTTACTTTTTACTTCATTTGAAGCTTCCGGAATTTCAATCTCCTTTTTCTTTTTGCCAATTTCAGCAATAATTTTTTTCTGGAATTCCTGGATTTTCTCCAGTTCTTCAGAGCCTTTTTCTAAAATGTTCATTACGTCAAGATTTGAAATCTCCCCTGCTCCAATTTCAATCATGTTTATTTTGCCATCCTTTCCACAGCAAATCATGTCGGTTATAAGTGAACCTCCATTTCGTGAAATGTAGTCTGGGTTTATTAAAATTGTTTCTACTTTTTCTGATTCATTGTCTGCAGAGTTTTCAACCACATTTTTCTTATTTGAAAGTACACCAATACGCACAGCAGATGCTGGGCCGTTCCAAGGAATATCAGATGTACCAAGTGCAAGGGATGCAGCTATGACCCCTAGTACATCTGGATCATATTGATCAATAGATAAAACCATAATCACAACCTGTATTTCGTGTCTGATGTTTTGGTTAAAAAGTGGCCTGATTGTTCGGTCAATAATTCTGCCTGATAGAATTGCTTCGTCAGACGGCTTGCCTTCCCTTCTTGTAAATTGACTGCCGAGGATCTGTCCTGCGGCATAAAACTTTTCTTCATAGTCAACTGTCAGTGGAAAAAAATCAGAATCTTTTGATTTTTTTGACATTACTGCCGTTGCTAATACAGCCGTGTTTCCCATTCTTACTGTGACTGATCCGTTAGCTTGATCTGCTAAATCATTGAATTCCGCACTTAATATTGTTCCAGCAATTTCTATTGAATATGTTTTTTTATTCATCTTGGTTAGTCTTTTTCAAAATTATCTCCAAAATATTCTTAAATTAATAATAACTTAAAATAAAAATCAAAATTTACTCACTAAAATCTGTTGAATCTTCAGGAATATATGACCGTGGAGTGTTTGTGTTTGATGAAGAAGACTGTTCAGAGTTTGATCTACCAGCTTTTTGAGATTCAGAAGAACCCCTTTGCTTTTTTGCTCCGTGATAATTCATCAAATATTTACTTGGACTATCGCACATGTCGATAAAATCATCAGCCTTTTCTCTAAGGGATCCCGACGATGATTTTCCAAAAGAAATTACTTCTACCTGACACCCTTCATTAATTTGCAAATATTCAACTAGTGGTACAAAGTCTCCGTCTCCAGACGCAATGATAATGGTATCAAGTTTTGGTGCAAGTTTAATTGCATCTACTGCTAACCCCACATCCCAATCCCCCTTTTTTGCTCCACCCAAAAATATTTGAAGATTTTTGGTCTTAGTTTCAATTCCAAGTTTCTCTAGTGCTTCAAAAAAACTTTTTTCTTCGCCACTTTCTGTTGTGATGACATACGCAACGGCACGAATAAGTGCCCTTCCTGCGATCGCCTCTTTCATTATAGCTCCAAAATTTACTCTGGCGTGGTAAAGATTTTTTGCACTATGATATAGGTTTTGAGTATCGATAAATACGCCAACCCTCTGTTCTTTGTGTTTAATAACTGACATTTTGTTTATATAAAAAATTAACTAACAAATTATAAAAATATATCTATGGGCACGTCTATAAAATAGAAAAAGTACGCTAGATAAAATAAATACTAACAATCTCATGATACTACTTAATATGTA
Organism: uncultured bacterium; assembly: GCA_903854195.1. Lineage (GTDB taxonomy): Bacteria > Patescibacteriota > Minisyncoccia > Phycocordibacterales > CAINVO01 > CAINVO01. Next base: position 15,037 of record CAINVO010000021.1, read on the forward strand.
ATTAATCTATAAAATTAATCAACAAAAGCAAAAGAATCACAAGCGTGACCTCAAGACTTAAATAGTTCTTATTTATTTAGATTAAACTTTAGGAAAAAAAGTATCTTACTTAGCTTTTTTAAGATCTAGTTTCTTAACTAGTACATCGTAACGCTTAGGGTTCTTCTTTAGAAGATATTTAAGATGAGTTTGACGATCTGCTACAAGCTGAAGGAGGCCACGTCTTGAGTGGTTGTCTTTCTGGTGTTTCTTAAGGTGTTTTGCTAACTCCTCAATTCTTTTTGTGATAAGAGAAACTTGGACCTCAGGTGAACCTGTGTCTGTGTCGTGAATTTTCACTTCTTTCATCACTTTCGCCTTTTTTACCTTTGTAAGCATATTGATAGATACAGTAGCATGAAAGGCTATTTTATGCAAGGCGTGATATACTATTTTCATGTCGCACAATATAAATGATTTGAAGCGTCAATATCTAGAATACATTGAAATTGAAAGGGGTCGTAGCCTTAAAACCGTTGAAAACTATGATCGTTATCTCTCTCGTTTCATTAGTCATACCGGCATAAAATCACCACAAAATATAGATGAAGATTTGGTTCGTCAGTATAGACTATGGCTCAATCGCCAAGAGGTTCCAGGCTCAAAAAATCGCGGTTTTGCTGATCAAAGAGTTGAAACGCTTAAAAAACGTACTCAAAACTATTATTTAATCGCACTACGCTCGTTTTTGAAATACATGATTAAAAGAGGGGTTGAGACTATGCCACCAGATCGTATCGACCTTGCTAAGGTCGCTGAAAGGTCAATAGACACGATTACCAATGAGGAATTACAACGGTTACTAGCTATTCCTGGTAAATTATCAGCTTCTGAATTGTCAGGATCGGTGACTTTTAAATCAAACAAAACCACAAACACAAAAGACTTATCAAGTGTGGCCCAAAATAAGGCTATATTAAAATCTTTAAGAGACAAAGCAATTCTTGAGCTCTTATTCTCAACAGGGCTTCGTGTTTCAGAGCTTTGTTCTTTGGGTAGAGATCTTGATTTAACAAGAGATGAATTTTCAATAAGAGGAAAAGGTGAAAAAGTGAGAGTGGTTTTCCTTTCCGATCAAGCAAAAGAAGCAATTAAAGGATATTTATCAAAAAGAGTTGATATGGACGAGGCCCTTTTTGTGCACCTTGCTGGAAAAGGTGAAAAAAATGAGGAAAAACTTAAGTCAAATCGCTCAAACAGACTTACTTCCCGCTCAGTTGAAAGGTTGGTTAAATTTTATGCTATTAAGGCTGGTATTTCTAAAAAGGTTACACCTCACGGTTTAAGACATAGCTTCGCTACAGATTTGCTTTCAAATGGTGCCGATCTACGTTCGGTTCAGATGCTTCTTGGACACAGTAATATAACAACCACCCAGATATACACCCACGTTACGGATGTTCACCTAAGGGATATCCATAAGAAATTTCATGACAAAAACAGGAAAAATTAAAACTTAGGAATAAGAAATATGAATAAAATCATTAACAAAAAAATAAAATTAATATGCTGGAATGTTAACGGGATAAGAGCTTGGTATAAAAAGGGCTGTCTTGAAGAGATTTTGAAAGAATCACCTGATGTTTTTTGTTTACAGGAAACTAAAGCTCACCCTGAACAACTTCCTGCGGATCTTTTGAATCCAGAAGGTTATTATAGTTATTTTGATCACTCTAAGGTAAAAAAAGGATACAGTGGTGTTGCAATATATACAAAAGAAAAACCAACAAAGGTTGAATACGGCCTAGGCGTTAAAGATTTGGATCAGGAAGGCCGTTTTTTGGCCTTATTTTATGAAAAATTAGTGATAATTAATACATATTTTCCAAATGGTGGAGGAGGACCAGATAGATTGGATTTTAAAATGAAATTTTACGACGCCTTTCTGAAATATATTAAAAATCTTAAAGAAAAGGGATATTCTGTGGTCTTTTGTGGAGATGTTAACACTGCCCACACCGAAATGGATATTGCCCGACCAAAGGAGAATGAAAAAAACACAGGATTTTTACCAATGGAGAGGGCCTGGCTAGATGAGGTAGTTTCTTCTGGGTTTGTGGATACATTTAGATATTTAAACCCAAAAAAAATACAATATAGTTGGTGGGACATGAAGACTTTTGCTAGAGACAGAAATGTTGGCTGGAGGATCGATTATTTTTTTGTGAGTCATAATCTTTCTGTGAATGTAAAAGAAAGTAATATTAAGGACAATGTTTTTGGTTCAGACCATTGCCCTATTGAACTTACTCTAGTCCTTTAAATAAAGCCTGCTGTCGTTAAAATGCAAAACCTCCACAAAATAAAATTAAAAGGACAAAGGCAAATAATAAGTTATCCACAGTTGTCCTTTACATGTCTTTTATAGATGCTATACTTTCTATCAGATAAGGTTTGCGTTCAGGTTTTGCAGACGACAGTTCGTTAAAAATTTAAAAGTTGCAATTAATAAAAGTCAGTATTTTTATTGAAGAATGATTTGATAATTTCGGCGAAGTTTTTCTCCAAATTTTTAAAGCTTCATTCTAGAGGCACTATTTTCTTGAGATATACTTCTTAAGATTTACCTCATCATTTCTTTAATCAGAGACTTGTTGCAATAGAAGGTCAGAGCAAAACCGCTTATCGCTTTTTTATCAATATCCGCGATTGGCGGTTTTTTTATTGGAGATTTTTTTACTATTCAGATAAGGTAAATAAACTTATTTATTTAAATGAAATGCTCACGTCTTATTTTTTCGATTTCTTCTTTATCTTTTTCTTCTTGTTTCTTTTTCCCATTTTCAGCAAGTCCTATAAGGGTTTTTTCATCATAAGCTACTAGTTTTAGAACCTTGTTTTCTAGATATTTTTCACTATTAAGTTCTGGTTTTTCTAGAACTTCCTCCATTAATGCGTTTAAAATGTATCCAACTTTTCGTCCTGGATCCATTTTTGTTATTTCCATTATTCTTTTACCGTTAATTTTTAACATGGCAACTGATACAGGATCTCTCATCACTTCATCTATCATGGCCTTATATTTTCTAAATCTATAGGGGTTTTCTTTAGGGCGACCTGTTCCAATACGGTCACACATTCTAATGTTCATTAGGTTCCAAATATTCTCTTTGCCGACATTCTGAATCATTCTACGAACAGCTGATGGTGTGATTTGTTCTGTATCTGAAAAGAACATGTGCCATCGCACAAGGGTGACCACCTGTTCAATTGTCTTTTTGGGAAAGCGAAGTCTTTCCAGTATAATTTGGGACATTTTCGCCCCCACAACTTCGTGTCCGTAAAATGTCCACTCACCGTTTTGTCCTTTACGTCGGCTTCTAGGTTTTCCAATATCATGAAGTAACGCTGCAAGCCTAATCTCTAATCCCCAACCTTTATCTACCGCATGCTGCATGCTGCGAAGTAAATGTTCCCAAACTGTGTATGAATGGGCTTTGTTTTGATCAATCCCAATAGACTCTTCAAGTTCAGGGATTATGTATTTAAGAACTCCCAGTTTTTGAGACATTATAATCCCAATCATGGGTTCGTTAGACATAATAATCTTGATAAATTCATCACGAATCCTTTCAAAAGCTATCTTTTCTAGAAGTTTCACGTTAAACATTAGTGCTTCCGAGGTCTCATTGTTAATCGTGAAACCTAATTCAGAGCTAAATCTAACGGCTCTAAGTATTCTAAGCGCATCTTCCTTGAATCGTTCGTTTGCGTCCCCTACGGCTTTTATTGTTTTGGATGCAATGTCTTCTTGTCCTTTATATAGATCAATAATTTCGCCTTTCTCGGGATCTAGTGCTATGGCATTTATTGTGAAATCTCTTCTCTTAAGGTCATCTTCAATATGTTGGCTGTAATGAACCTTATCTGGGTGTCTGTGGTCACTGTAGGTTGTTTCTAGCCTATATGGGGTTACTTCAATGATCCTTATTGATTCATCTTCTTCCTCTTCATTTACAACTCCCACTGTCCCGAAGGTGTTCTCATAAAACGTTTTGGGAAAAAGGGATATTATTTGTTCGGGAGTAGCGTTTGTTGTAACATCCCAATCTTTAGGCTTTTTGTTTAAAATTAAATCTCTAACACATCCACCAACTAAAAAAGCTTCAAAACCTGAGTTTCTTAATGTTTTTGTTATTTGTGAAACACTATTTGGGACACTTAACATTTGCTTAATTCTAGTACATCTTTTGATATTTAGCCATTTTAATGTATTATTGGCAGATAAATGCGCCTGTAGCTCAATGGATAGAGCACTTGTCTTCGGAACAAGGGGTTGTGGGTTCGAGTCCTGCCAGGCGCACATTTGCGGGTATCCTTATGTTTGTTTGTTATTAATTGACGATCTGCTTGTATTGGGTGTCCCATATGCGACCCTATTGTTGTGTAAAATAGAAAATTAGGTATAATTGCAAACGAAACTAATGAGTAAATAGATGACCAGATGGTCCGTTAGTCGGAATTGCGGGTATGGTTTAGTGGTAGAACACATCCTTGCCAAGGATGAGACGGGAGTTCGATTCTCCCTACCCGCACAAATAGGTTAAGAACCAATTTCCATTAAAGACATACTTTGTCAGTTATAAAACATGTGGCAAAAGATTGCTCTCATTTTTACTCATTTCTAATCAATATTTGTGTAATGTCAATAAGTTGTTTTGTAAAATAACTTGAATTTAGACATGCGAATCCCCTTCTTTTTAGCCGTAACTTTAACTTAGGGTTGACACTCAAACTGTGGATAACTAGGTGGATATGTGTATAAAAGACAGTCTTTTTGTTTGAAAATATGGCCTATATGTTTTTGTCTATTAGTGTAGAAAACGCCTAATTTTAAGGGTTTTTTTGGAAAAAGACATGGAAAAAATGATGAATTTATGTTGTAAAAAGAATATGTTTCACGTGAAACTAATATTGACATATTTGCGGTCTAATTATTAAGATTTTATCTATATTTTAGTTAAAATTAATAGCCTATATGTTAAATGTTAATCATGAAACAAATAAAAAATAGTAAATATTGGGGATTGGTTTGTGAAGAGATCGCAACTAATTATTTAAAGAGAAAGGGTTATTGCCTAGTCGAGAGGAACTATTTAAAGAAATGTGGTGAAATTGATATTATTGTAGAGAAGGATGGTTTAATACATTTTGTTGAAGTAAAAGGTGTTATTCATGAAACAAATCCTAATAATGTTAATCGTGTAACCACTAGAAGCTTTGACTGCCATAGGGTGGAGGATAACCTATCATCTAGGAAACTTAACAGGCTAAAAAGGACAATTGGTGTTTATTTGTCCGAAAAGGCTACAACAGAAAATTGGTGTTTAGATGCAATCTTGATATATCTAAATCCTAAAAATCGGTCTGCAAGAGCTGTTTTCATGCCAAACATATTGATTTAGTATTTTTAAATAATATAAGATTTTTAGTTTTTTAAGATGAGAGTCTTTTGTGTTTTTTCCTTTGTATATTGTTAATGCTGTGTTATGCTTATCGAACATTAGTTGATAGGTGTCATACTTGATGTTGATAGTTTGTATCGGGGCGTGGTGTAACGGCTAACATTCCTGTTTTGGGAACAGGCGACTCCGGGTTCGAATCCCGGCGCCCCGACATTTATATATTGTTAGTATTAGTTTTCGGTTGAATTATTAAAATGAAAAAATTTCAAGCAAAAAAAGAGGATTTTACCTGTGAAAAATGTGGAGCCTTTGTTAAGGGGGATGGTTATACAAACCATTGTCCCGTTTGTCTTTGGAGTAAACATGTAGATGTTAATCCTGGTGATAGAAGTGCAACTTGTGGGGGATTAATGGAGCCTGTTGCTGTTGAGGGTGGGGTAGATGGGTCGCTTATCCATAAATGTCTCCTGTGCGAACACACTAAAAGAAATAGAATACAAAAAAGAGATGATTTTTCTATGGTAATTGTGTTGTCTGAAAAAATAGCAAAAAAACTATCAAATCAGGCCAAATAGCTTGAAACAATTAAGAAAGGAGAAGTTCTAGTTGTTGATAACTATCGGGCACTACTCAACAATTTTACAAGATTGGGCTTTGTACTTAAAGAAAAATGATTCTGAGCAATTTGGTTAGATAAAAAAGTGTTTAAATTATTACCTGTTTCCGAGGTAATTTCGTTGTTTATTTGACCGATAGATAATCCTTGGATTGTGTATTTTGTGCTTATATTGCTAGATAAAATTGAAGTAACTATCCCAACAAAACCGGCATTGTTTGTTATAGGACTTCCAGACAAACCTATTTGTCCTATAGTAGAAGGTGAGGATATAAAGGTTCCAATATTAAAGGTACTTTGAATATTTAAATTTTCACTTTGTTGTCCTAGACCATTTAGGACCTGTTGATAACTTTTTGACCCTGCTGGGTAACCAGTAATGTTTATCGAGGTTCCACTTTGTAGATTTTGATACTGTCCAGACCCAGGAAGTTTGTAGTATGTATTTCCAGTTTTTAGGTTTGAAATTGATAATATGGCAAAATCATTTTCACCAGTTTCTAGACATTTAGATGGATCATTTATACACTTGTAGTTGCTTTCTACCCAAGTTGGAGAAATGTAAATAAGGGTAGGGGAGTTTGAAATTGTTTGCGCGGTAGTCCCTGCCCGTATTGAGCATTTAAGATTTTGACCGGATGTAGTACCTACTAATAGGAGGTATTCAGCAACGTGTGCGTTTGTTAGGATATTCCCTTGTTCTGTGATGATTGCTCCACTGCCTGATACCATGGATTGGTTGTTTCCAACTTGGTTGGTACATATTATATTAACAGTACTATCAGAAATGTTGCTTGAGGGGTTGAGATTTTGCGTTATTGTTGGATTGGTTGAATTACTCTGGGGCAAACTCGTATTGTCTGTTGGCGTGTTTGGCTCAACATTTTTGTAGACCTTGTTAATTAAGGCATCTAATTCTTTAAGGGGATTTGATGTTGTTGCAGTTGGTTGTGCTGGAATTTTTATTACCGTTTTGCCCTTGTCGGTCTTGTTTGTTGAAGATGAAATATTCTCATTTTGGTTTAAAATTAGTATTTTGAAGATACTTGAGTCGTTGTTTTGACTTGGAGCTATTGATTTTTCCAATGCCGATTTTGAAGAAAAATCTGAGCCTAGTAGGGGAAATATAGCATTTACTGAAAGATCCCCAAGACCACCCTTTGAAGAGTTTGGTGTGTTGTTTTTTTGGATTGAAGTATTGTCTGTTTGATTCAAATTTATACTAGAAAAGAAACTTGCAAAAAAACCAATAGAAATTAGAATATGAATTATACCCTTGCCAATCATAGGTATAATTGTATGGATCGAAGTCATAGCCTCTAGTATATCAGATAAATAAATGATAATATGTCACCACTGCGGGATTAGTTTAATGGTAGAATAACAGTTTTCCAAACTGTGGGTGGGAGTTCGATTCTCCCATCCCGCACAACCAACGTCGACGTAAAAGGTCACCCATAATAATTATTATGACAAAATACCTCATAACAGGTGGAGAAGGGTTCATTGGAGGCAGAATTGTGAGAGAAACGGGAGGAGTATCCTACGATATAAAATCTGGTTCTGATATTCTTGATAAAAAAAGATTAGAAGAAGCAGTTAAGGATGCCTGTGGTATATTTCATTGTGCTGCGAGGATATCTGTTCCTGAAAGTGTTTCTAAACCTGATGAATATTATAAGACCAATGTAGAAGGGACACGATCAGTGTTTGATGTTGCCGAGTCAATCAAGCTAAAAATAGTTTTTTCAAGCAGCGCTGCTGTATACGGTGATACTACTGTCGCAGTTGGAGAAGAATCTGCAATTAATCCGAAGTCTCCGTATGCTCAAAATAAAGTGGACGGGGAAAATATATTGAAAGACTCTTTGTTGCCACACATTGCGTTGCGTTATTTTAATATATACGGTCCAGGCCAATCGTCCCAGTATGCCGGAGTAATCACCTCTTTTATAGAAAATGCTCTACATGATAATGATTTGATTATCTATGGAGATGGGAGTCAAGTCAGGGATTTTGTTTTTGTGAGTGACATCGCTAGAGCAAATGTGATGGCAATGGAGCGTAATAATGTTTCTTTTGAAGTATATAATATAGGGAGTGGAACAGAGACTTCCATAAAAGAATTGGCAGAAATGATACTCCGACTAACAGGTTCGACAGCAAAGATCATATACAAACAACCTCGGTCTGGCGATATTATTTATTCTAAAGCAGACACTTCTAAGGCTGAGAGGGTGATGAAATGGAAAGCAGAAGTTTCTTTAGAGGAGGGTTTGTTGGAAACGATCTCATTTTATAAAGGTTTGATGAAAAAATAATTATAGGAGGGAGGCACTATGCATAATTATCTAGATTTATTTAACAAAAATATGTAAACAAAAAACCCGCTCACATGAGCGGGTTTTTTGTAAGTGGATGAAGTGTCGATGGACACTCCGTGCTGAAATAAACTAAATTATTTTACAGCGTCTTTCAATGCTTTAGCTGCGCGAAACTTTGGTACTCGCATTGCTGCAACTTTGATAGCTTCACCTGTTCGAGGATTTCGAGCGGTGCGAGCAGCGCGCTGCTTTGCTGAAAAGATACCAAGGCCTGCGATTGAGACCTCATCTCCTTTCTTTAAGCTGCTAACGATACTGTCGATAACAGTGTCCACAACCTGCTCAGCCTGCACTTTTGTGCCACCGAGTATGCCGTGTACTGATTCTACGATTCCTGCTTTGTTCATAGTGTTTTTTTTAAAACGATTAATTCGACCGCTACTGTCTTGGTACTAATTATATAATAAGCCATTTTTTGTGCAATAGGCACAAGGGTAAGTATTTGTGTGATGACTTTGTGTCAATTTTGTGTTTATACGAGTTTTTTTATTTTATTTATTTGATATTTTTTATTATCTTGCAAATTCTATTGCTCTATTTTCTCGGATAACAGTTACTTTTATTTCACCTGGATATTTTAAATCATGCTCTATTTTTAGAGCAATTTCACGGGCTAAATCATGAGCTTGTAAATCAGAAATTTCACTGGGTCTGACAAATACCCTTATTTCTCGGCCTGCTTGGAGTGCATAAGATTTTTCAATACCTGGAAAACCGTTTGCGATTGCTTCAAGATCCCCAAGTCTTTTTAGATAGTTTTCAACGCTATCGCTACGAGCTCCAGGACGTCCTCCAGAAATAGCGTCAGCTGTTTGGACGATAATTGATTCAACTGTTTCGTATGGGTACTCTTCGTGATGTGCCTGCATAGCTTTTATGACTTCTTCACTCGTTCCAAATTTTTGCAGGATTCTTCGTCCGATTTCAACATGACTACCTTGAACTTCATGGTCTAGAGCCTTACCAATGTCGTGTAAAAGAGCGCCTGCTTTTGCTACAAGTACATTTGCGCCAAGCTCCTCAGCAATCATTCCAGCAAGGTGTGCCATTTCAACAGAGTGCTGGAGTACATTTTGTCCATAACTTGTTCTAAAATATAAACGTCCAAGAATAGATACAACTCTAGGGTCTAGATTAAGAACACCTGTTTCATATACAGCTTGTTCTCCTTTCTCTTTTATTATTTTATTGATTTCATTTTTAGCATTTTCAACTTCCTTTTCTATTTTTGCAGGTTGAATACGTCCATCTGCAATTAAAGCTTCAAGTGCTACGCGTGCGACTTGTCTTCGTATCGGATCAAAAGATGAAATTGTGATTGATCCGGGTGTGTCATCTACAATAATCTCTACCCCAGTTTCACGCTCAAATGCCTTAATGTTTCGGCCTTCTTTTCCAATAATTTTTCCTTTTATTTCATTTGACTCAATAACTATATGGGTTGTAAAAACATCCGCAGTAACTGCATTTGCAAGTCGCTGAATAGATGTAGCTAGAATTTCACGAGCTTTTGTTTCAAGCTTTTCCTCACCGTTCATTTCAAGTTTTTTTAAACGAATTAAGATATCTTCTTCGTTTTCTTTTTCAACCGTTCGTATAAGTTCATTTTTTGCTTCTTCTGTTGAAAGACCAGCTATTCGTGAAAGCTCCGTCTTTTTGTCTAACTCCAATTTATCAGCCCTCTCTTTTATTGCCTTTATTTCCTCTATGCGTTGCTTGATTAATTCAACCTCCTTATCTATGTCAGTTTGTCTATGATCCAAAAGCTCCTCTTTTTTTATAAGGCGGTCTTCTGTTTTCTTTATTTTTTCTTCCTTATCCTTTGATTCTTCTCTGACTGTTTTTAATATTTCTGCTGCCTGACCCTCGGCATCAAGTGTGATTTTCTTGGCCGTCTCTTTTGCTTCAACTTCCATTTGCTTAACCTCAAGCTCAATAGAACCCTTTTTGCCGAGCGCTATTATCCAACGAAGCATGTAACCACCGACTAGACCAATACTGCCAGTTAAGGCAATAGTGACTAGTAATATTGTTAATGAAAAAACCATGGCGATTTGTTCGCTCAATGGACAAAGCTAATTAGCTTGAAAAATTTTAAAAATTGAAACTTTTAGTAACATACTTAACTAAATTTTCTAATCTAACTAATCTAAGTCTCGCGCCCGACGGATTTTAGGATAAGGAAATCTTTGTTTGCTGTCTTGTAGGGAAAAACGGTATCAATCTTTGCGGTTTGTCTGAATGGGCAGAGCGGAATAATTAATAAATGATAATAATCCTATCTTACAAGAGATTTTTGATTTTGTAAAGTTAATAAAAAACAGTGAAATGTTTAAAATTTCACTGTTTTTTGTCTAATTTGATATGTTTTTTATAAAACCTTGTCTATAATTCCGTACTTCTTTGCCTCGTTAGCGTCCATGAAGAAGTTTCTATCAGCATCTTTCTCAATCTTAGAAATAGGTTGACCTGTGTTTTTTGAAAGCATTTTATACAGAACTTCTCTTGTTTTTATGATGTGTTTAGCGCTGATTTCTATTTCTGTTGCTTGACCCTCAGCTCCACCAAGTGGCTGGTGAATCATTATTTCTGAATTCTCAAGTGCGTATCTCTTTCCTTTTTTGCCTGAGGATAGAATCATTGCACCCATTGATGCTGCCATGCCTACACATATAGTAGAGACATCGTTTTTTATATGATTCATTGTGTCGATAATGGCCATCCCGGCTGTCACGTGACCGCCGGGGGAGTTGATATACAAAGAAATATCCTTCTTAGGATCTTCAGACTGTAAAAAAAGTAGCTGAGCAATAACAATGTTTGCTACATTTTCATCTATTGGGCCACCAAGGAAGATAATATTTTCTCTAAGTAGTCGGGAATAGATATCATAAGCTCGTTCGCCAAATTGTGATTTTTCTATAACGGTTGGAATTAACATATATTTTAGCTCAAGGTTGATTAGGTATTAAAGGTATCCTTGATGTGGCCAGTATAGCAAAAATAGGAAATATGCAAAATTTCGCTCGGATGATACCATATGCGTTATGAAGTTACACAGATTTTATGTTAAAGAAAAGATAAACAAAAATGATGAGCAGTCAGAGTCTTTTTTAGAGAATAGACCTATTTTAAAACTCAGTTCTCCTTGTTCGACAGACCTTATTCATCAGTGGAAGCACGTTTTTCGGTTTATGACAGGTGCTGAGGTTATATTGTTTGACAACTCTGGTTTTGAGTACCGAGCAGTGTTTCACAGTTTGAAAGCTAGCGAAGCAGCTCTAGAAATACTTGAGATTTCTGATAAAAGAGATGAAAATAAAAATATTTGGCTCTTTGCTTCTATTATTAAGAAAGATAATTTTGAATGGATCGTAGAAAAGGCAACAGAGCTCGGTATAAATGGAATAGTTCCAATACTTAGCGATAGAAGTGAAAAGAAATCTTTAAATATTGATAGACTAAATAGAATAGTGGTTGAAGCGAGTGAACAGTCTGGAAGAGTGATTTTGCCAGAGCTTAAACCAATTATGAGTCTTGAAGAAGCTTTTGTTTTTTCTTCAGGTATAAATCTAAAAGAAATCGTATTTGAACCTAAAGGAAAAAATTTCAAAGAAGTTATAAATGAAAAAAATAAGGTAGACAACTTAGCAATATTTATTGGTCCAGAGGGTGGTTGGACGGAAAGGGAATTAGATTTTTTCCAAACAAAAAACACGCCAATCTTGAGTCTTGGTCAGCAAGTTTTGCGTGCTGAGACTGCAGTTGTGGCGTGTCTCTCGATAGCTATCTTCTCCTAGTTAATTTTTTGTATTTCAATCCAAATTAGAATCAGGCTTTTATTTTTGTGATTCTAAAAACTGCCAAACCTTTTCGTTTGTAAGTACAGTTTCGATATATACTGAAGCTCTGAAAGGATCTGCATCTTTGTAGTATGAAAGAAGATGTGATACTTCATTCTTTATTTCCTCCTCAGATGCCTGAATTTTTTCGTTAATAGCAATCTGATTCATCACTAGTTGAATTTTGGCTCTTTTTTCGGCCTCATTTTTCCACTCAGCTCTTAAATCCTCGTCTGTTTTTTTAGTGTTCTGCATATAAAGTTCTGGGTCCATACCCATTTCTTTTATGTTTGTCTTGAATTGTGAAACCATCCGGTCGGTTTCACTCTCAACCAAAATCTTAGGTAAAATAACTTTTGTCCCTTCGATAATTTTTTCAATCGTTAAAACACGTTTTTTATCTTTCTCTTTTGTATTTTTTTCGGCTGAAATGTTTTCCTTGATAGCTTTCTTAAAATCTTCAATGTTTTCAAACTCACCAAATTTTTTGATAAAAGCTTCGTCAACTTCAGGAAGAGGTAAGTCCCCATGGTCATGTTCCCCGTGTTCGTTGTTGTCGCCCCCTATTGCCTTTTTGTCGCCATTGTTTTCAGCGTTTTCATGATAATCATGATGTGCTATACGTTTTCTAAGTTCTTCTATCGCGTCTTCAGGCTCTTTTTCTGAAACAGATGAAGTTTCATCAGAAGCGTCTGTTTTTTTAGAAATAATTTCTTTGGCAATTTCTTTGTAATCTGGGAGTGAAACTTCAGGAACAACAGCAACTGTAATTGTGATTTCTAAAGGATTGTTTGCTGCCAACTTTGATATTGAAACCTTTGGTGAACCGATAGGGTTAATTTTGGCTTCAGCTAGGATTGGTCCATATAAGTCTTTTAATGTAAGTTCAGCGGCTTCTTCAAGTAGTGCTATTTCTCCGATTTTTTCAATTAATATTTTTTCTGGAATGTGTCCTGGGCGAAAACCATCAATTTTAATTTGTTCACCAAGTATTTTTACTGCCTCAGGTCTATTTTTAGTAAGTTCTTCGGCAATAATTTCAACTTTTATTTCAACTTCTGATTCTGGGAGTACAACTGAGCTTATTATTTTGAATGATGACATGCTTTTTTATTTTGTATCGTTTCCGTATTTTTCTTGATAAAGTTTTACTGACTTTTCAAATGCCTTTTTTGCCGCCTCAGCTCCTTCAATGCTGTGAATGATTACAATTTTGTTTTGAATTTTTTTGTATGTAAGGAAGAAGTGATCAATTTCTTTAATTGTGTGAGGATTTATGTCTCCTAAGTCATTTACATTATTCCAACGTGGATCTTCTACAGGAACAGCGATTATTTTTGCGTCTGATTCGCCGCTGTCTTCCATGTTAATGATTGCAACTGGACGGACGTGAACCATCACTCCTGGAAAGAGTGGGTAAGTTGTTAAGATTACAATATCAAGAGGATCACCATCATCCCACAATGTCTGTGGTACAAATCCATAATCAAAAGGATAGTCTTGTGCTGTATGCATTGCTCTGTCTAATGCAATAAGGCCAGTTTTTTTGTCTACTTCATATTTATTTTTTGATCCTTTGTTTATTTCAACAATGGTTGTAATAACATCAGCATTTCCTGGTTCAATGTCACGCCAAATATTTGTCATATTTTTCTATTTTAAATTTATAAATTAAGTAAGTCCTAATTTTCTGTTTGAGTATTTTCTTCTGTGTTAGTTGGAGCGGCAATACCACGGATGTCAATTTTCCAACCTGTTAGTTTTGCTGCAAGGCGAACATTCTGGCCACCTTTTCCAATGGCTAGTGACTGTTGGTCTTCTGTAACTTCAACAACTGCTGTTTTGTCAGTTTCGTTTATTTTTACAGAGCTAATCTTTGCAGGTGAAAGAGCATCCTCGATAAATTTTGTAGGATCTTCTGACCATTCGATAATGTCAATTTTTTCACCTCCAAGCTCACTCATAACTGTAGAAACGCGTACTCCGCGTTGCCCAACCATTGATCCAATTGGGTCAATGTGTGAATCAACAGAATGAACTGCAATTTTGGAGCGAGCCCCTGCTTCACGAGCAACGGCTTTAATTTCTACGGTTCCAGCTGCAATCTCAGGAACTTCAGTTTTAAACAACTGAGCTAAGAATTGTGGATGTGCACGGGAAAGTCTAAGAAAAATACCACGTGGTGTTTCTTCTACTCGAGCAAGGTACATACGTAGAGTTTCACCTTGTCTGTAATGTTCACCAGGAATTTGCTCTTCAAATGGTAAAATTCCACTTGCGCGTCCCATATCTATGAAAACATTGCCTCTTTCTGTACGTTGAACACTTCCAGAAACAATATCTCCTTCACGTTTGCCATATTCGGCAAGAACAGAAACTTTCTCAGCTTCACGAATCTTCTGGATGATAACTTGTTTAGCTGTTTGAGCAGCAATGCGTCCGTAATCAGCCTTACTTTCCAAGGGAAAAACAAGTTCTTCTCCAAGTTTTACGTCCTTTTTAATTTTTCTAGCATCTTCTATTAAAATATGATGTTCTGAGTTGAAATGTTCTTTCTCATCGCCTTCAGTAAATTGGTTTTTATTTGGCTCATTTGAATCTTTTTGGTCAATCTCACCTTCTGCTGGTTCATCCATGATTACGGTTGTTGGATCAACAACGACTTTAACCTGAAAAAGCTCTGCTCCACCTGAGTTTAGGTCAAATTTGGCACGAATAAATTGCCCACGTTTTCCGTACTCTTTTTTATAGGCAGTAGCTAGGGCCATCTCGATTGCTTCCAAAACTTTTTCACGAGGTATTCCTCTTTCGTCTTCGAGTTGATCTAGGACTGAATTTATCACTTTTAGGTCGAACATTTTTGTATTTTTGTTTGTTTTTGCCTGTTTTTTGATGATAAAAGCCTTAATTTAAGGCCTTTATTCAAAAAAGGGCGGTTCTTATAAAAAAACGAGTCCGCCTTGCGGGCGAACAGGTAACTTACCAACATATTATATATGAAATGTGAGAAATGTCAAAAAAACATGTACCATATTATAGGTATAAAAGGGTAGTGTTTTTCCGTAAAATTTGATTTTTTACTATTAAAAACCCCCGAGTGCCGCAAAAGGCATTCGGGGGTTTGATCTTTTTCAAGATATTTGGGCTTGATTTAAAGCCATTTTCTTACCATTTTGTTTGAGAAGTAAGTTTCCGACTGTTCCAACAGCTTTTTTCCCTCCAATTATGGTAATGGGCAATTTTTTCTCGAATTTTAAACCATCTTCTCGAAAAAACCGCACATGACTTCTTTGTTCCTGTATTTTCCATCCATCATTGCCGAAAACCTCTTTGAGGGCATTGGTATTTCTTGTTTCAGGGGATGGGGAACGTAACTTTTTTAAAAAACTTCTATTCAGGTAGAGGACTACTCTATCTTTGTAGTGCCTAATTTTCCTATCAGCATGCACTTTTACATCACCAGTCCTTTGTAAATCAGGGAATTCTGCACTTGTAGCTAGGTGGTGCATCAACTTTACATCAATAACATAAACATACTGCAGCTCTCGTGCAACAATAGTTCTCCTCCCTAATGTGTCTAGTTTGCGACTAGAAAGCTTGGAGGATGCATGGTGCTTTTTGGTCTTACCGTTGATGGCTATATAAAATACTAGGCAATAAAAAGCATGTTTTGGGTCAACCACAAAACCAAAATCTTCTACATTCTTTTTTGTGGTCTCTATTTGTTTGGCTGTTGGCCTTGAAGCGTGTCTGCCGTTGCACATTTTAACTTGCAGGGCTAAATTCGAACCTTCAATGTAAACATCAGCAAAATCCCTATAATTTTCATCTTGAGATACAACCTCACCACCAAATAAATGGGCTGTGAGATCTTCTCCAAACATGTATACAGGAATAATTACTCTATCTGCCGCCGCACAAAAGTATCCACTTTTAGAGTTTTTTCCGGTTCTTTTGTTCATCAAAAAACACCTCCTTTTTATTTGAAAATTTCTTGCCGAAGTATATCCCTTAATTGTTTTATTGTCATTATAAATTTGCTACAATATAGTTAGTAATATTCTATTTATGCACATCGAAGAAAAACAATTAAAAGATTTTATTTTTGATTCAGGTTTAGTTAGTCGTGACGATTTAGATGCTGCTCAAGGTGAAGCTATGAAAAGGGGACATTCTTTGGCAGATATATTAGTAAGTTCTGGAAAAATGTCAGAGGACGATTTGAGACGTACCCAAGCATATCTTTTGGGTATTCCTTTTGTTGGCCTTAAAAATCAAAAACTTGATTTTGCTGTTTTGTCACTTATTCCTGAACCTATTGCGAGGACTCATAATATAGTTGCTTTTAAAAAGAACGATGATTCCTTGGAGGTTGCCATGTTGGACACTGAGGACTTGAGTGCTATTGATTTTATAAAAAAGAAGACTGGCTTAAAGATTTTGGCCCGGCTAACTGACACTGATTCAATAAAATCTGCACTTCTCCATTATCAAAAAAGTTTAAAAGCTGACTTCGGAGATATTATTCAGAAGGAGTCGTCAGTAATAAAAACAGTTGGCAATATTTCTATTGAGGACACTACAAACCCTGATGATTTGAAAAGAATAGCTGAAGACTTACCTGTTGTTCGTATTGTAGATACTCTTTTAAAACACGCAGTTCTCCAGGAGGCTTCAGATATTCATATTGAACAGATGGAAAATGAGGTTATAGTTAGATATCGTATTGATGGCGTGCTTCGAGATGCCATGATTTTGCCTAAAGCAGCAGGTGCCGGAATTACTGCAAGATTAAAGGTACTTTCTAGTTTGAAACTTGATGAAAAACGATTACCTCAGGATGGAAGATTCAAGATTGGATTAAACGGTGAGAATATATCTTTTCGTGTATCAACAATGCCAACTTATTTTGGAGAAAAAACGGTGATGCGCCTCCTTCGTGAAAATGTTTCTGGTTTTACCTTAGAAGGTTTGGGTTTTCATGGTGAGGGGCTTGAAATTTTGCACAAAGCTTCAAAGCTTACAACGGGGATGATTCTGACAACTGGCCCAACAGGTTCAGGAAAGACAACAACGCTTTATACTGTTCTAGATATTTTAAATACCCCAGGTGTGAATATTTCGACTATAGAAGACCCTGTTGAGTACCAGATGAAACGAATAAATCAAACTCAGGTTAAACCCGAAATTGGTTTTACATTTTCTACAGGACTAAGATCTTTGGTTAGACAAGATCCAGATATCATTATGGTTGGGGAAATTCGAGACAATGAAACAGCATCACTGGCTATTAATGCTGCTCTTACAGGTCACCTTGTGCTATCAACTCTTCATACAAACTCAGCGGCTGGTGCAATTCCAAGACTTATTGATATGAAATGTGAACCTTTTCTGATCTGCTCTACTGTAAACGTTATTATTGCTCAGAGATTAGTTAGAAAACTTGTTGGAACAAAAGAAAAGTATTTTTTAAAGAAAGATGAGATTATTTCTTTGGGCAAAAAAGCTAATCTAGATAGGGTTTTAAAATCCTTGAAAGATGAAAGTATTGTTGCCCCTGATGCGGATTGGTCAAATATTTCTTTTTATAAATACAAAAATAATAATTATGGATCGTCTTCTCCAAGTACGAATTCACCAACTGGAATCGAGGATGGGTTTGCTGGCCGGGTAGGAATATATGAGGTGCTTAAAGTTTCACCAGCTATTAAAGATTTAATAATAAAAGGTTCAAGTTCTGATGAGATAGAAAAGCAGGCAAGATTGGAAGGAATGATGACAATTCTTGAAGATGGAATATTCCATTGTGTGAAGGGTGTAACAACAATCGAAGAGGTTTTGAGGGTTGTTTCAGAGTAGAGTTGTATCATTTAAATTAAGCTAATATTTCATGAATTTTAAATACACAGCCATTGGCGCAGATGGTAAAACAATAAAAGTTATAAAAGATGCTAAAAACAAGGCTGCTCTTTTTCATGAAATAAAGAAAAACGGTGAGACCCTCGTCTCTGTTGAAGAGGTGACAGAAAAAATTTCACACAGACAGATATCATTTAGTTTTTTGAATAGTATTAGTCAATACGAAAAGATAACATTTGCTAAAAATCTAGCAGGGATGCTTGAGGCTGGATTATCTTTGTCGAGGGCTCTTGCTGTAATGGAACGCCAGTCAAACAAAAAAGAACTAAGAAAAATTTTAAATGAGCTTAATGTTTTGATTGCATCAGGTAAATCATTTAGTGAAGCTCTTGCTGAGATGCCAAAAACATTTAGCCCGTTGTTTGTTTCTATGGTTCGTGCAGGTGAGGAGAGTGGAAATGTTATCGGAGCCCTTCGTGAAGTAAGCCAGCAAATGGAGAAAAGTTATCTTTTAAAGAAAAAAGTTCATGGAGCAATGATCTATCCTTCAGTTGTATTAACCGTAATGTTGGTTATAGCTGTATTAATGTTAGTCTATGTGGTTCCAAGTTTAACCTCTACTTTTAAAGATGTTGGAGCAGATTTACCTTGGTCAACTCAATTTATTATATCTTCAAGTGATTTTATAAAAAATAATTTTATAGTTTTAATAATCGGAATGTTTATTTTAGGAATTATTTTTTATCTTTTACTGCAAACAAGACCAGGAAAGAGATCTTGGGATTGGGTTTCGGTAAATTTGCCACTAATAGGTGAAATTGTTAAAGAAACCAATTCTGCTAGAACAACAAGAACTTTGTCCTCCCTTTTATTGTCAGGTGTTGATATGGTTATGGCTGTAAGAATAACAGGGGACATCCTCCAAAATTCATATTATAGAGATATTTTGAGAGAAACTGAAAAAGTAGTTGAAAAAGGTGAGCCAATGTCTACTGTTTTTTCGAAAAACACAAAGCTTTACCCAGTTTTTGTATCTGAAATGATGAATGTTGGAGAAGAAACTGGAAAACTTGCTCCAATGCTAGCTGGTGTTGCTACCTTTTATGAAAACGAAGTTGATCAGAAGACAAAAGATATGTCGACAATTATCGAGCCTTTTATGATGGTTGTTATAGGCGTGGCTGTTGGTTTTTTTGCAATTTCTATGATCTCTCCAATGTATTCTGTGATGAATAATATTCATTAATTTTGAAGTTTTGTTTTTTTGGTAAAATTTTATAAAAATGAACTCACTAATTGAACTATTAATTGCTTTAGGTATAGGGATTTTATTGGTAGGAATTTCCTTCTTCTCATTTAGTGGTTTGGTAAACTATAACGCTCTAGATAAGGATTCTTCCACTGTGATATCCTATATTCAAAACGCACGAAATTTAACGCTTTCCTCAAAAAATTATAAAGAATATGGTGTGCATTTTGCTAGCTCAACTGTAACTGTGTTTCCAGGTACATCTTATTCAAACTCTTCAGAAAATTTGGTTTATACTTTGAATCCACGCGTTGTAATAAAATCTATCGATTTGGTTGGTGGCGGAAATGATTTTTATTTTAATAAGGTGACGGGGAAGCCAAGTGCATCAGGAGCAATCACATTGTCACTCATTCCAAATAATTCTAATTCAAGTTCAACTCGCACGATAAGCATTTACGCTACGGGTTTGTCAGAGTAAAATACAATTATGTTTTCTGAAAAAAATAAATCAGATTTTTCAAGGGGGGTTAGTCTCGTTGAAGTTTTGATTGGGGCATCAATAATCACTATAGCTCTTGTTGTTATAGTAAATATTTACGCGTCACTTGTTTCAATTTCAATAAGAAACACACCTAGAATTCAGGCAACTCTTTTGGCAGAAGAAGGAATAGAAGCTGTAAAAATTATGAGGGATGGTGATTGGACATCCAACATTGGAACACTGTCTAATTCAACGAACTACCATCTATATTGGAATGGCACCTCATGGATTTCGACAACCACATCGTTTTTAATTGATGATGTTTTTGATAGAAATTTTACCATCTCTGATGTTTATAGGGATTCAAATTTTAACATTACAAATACTGGCGGGGGTACTTTTGATGCAGGAAGTAAGAAAGTTACAGTTACCGTCTCGTGGGCAAATTCAAATGGAACATCAACAACCTTTTTGTCTGGGTATGTTTTTAATACATTCAATAACTAAAGGTAATTTAAAATGAAAAAATATTTTTATAAAATTAGAAAAATAGATTTAAAAAAGAATATTAAAGATAATATGGCTTTTTCATTAGTTGAAACTATCATTTATGTTGCACTCCTAGCTATTATTTTAACAGTAATAATAGATTCAATTTTAGTGATGAGTAATGCTTATCGTTCAGTGACAGTTACTAGAAATATTGAAGATACCGCACTGATTTCAATGGATAGGATGACTAGAGAAATTAGAAACGCTTCAAGTATCGATGAAACACAAACAGTATATAACAATGATCATGGGGCTATATTTTTAAATTCAATTGATGCATCAAATACACCAACGTCTATAAAGTTTTATTTAAGTGGTCAAAGAATATTGATAGATGAGAATGGCACTTATCTTGGACCTATCACTTCATCAAATGTCTTAGTTGATTCCTTGTACTTTAGGCCAATAGTTTCATCCTCATCTGTAGGTATAAAAATTGAAATGGTATTGGAATCTGGAACTGGTCAATATTTAAAAAAGGTAAATTTTTATGACACTGTTGTATTAAGAGGTTCGTATTAAAATATTAAATTAATAATGAAAAAAGAGCACCAACTAAATATTCATCAATCCGGGCAAGCGGTACTAACGGCGGTGATTTTCTTTCTCGTCATTTCTCTCCCTATCGTAATGGGTGTTTCAACTCCAGTAACTTTTCAAGCAAGAGCTGTGTCTGATTTTATTGCTTCAAAACAAGGTTATGTTTTAGCTGATTCACTAAATGATGATGTTTTGTATAGGTTGAATAATGGACAGACATTGCCTTCAACAATTGTTTTAGGCTTGAATAACGCAACGGCAACAGCCGGAGTTACTTCAAGTGGTGGTGTGGTAGATATTTTAACATCGGGACTAGTTGGAAATAACATAACTCGTGTAGTTAGGGGAATATTTAGGCAGGGAGTTGGCATTTCACTAAACTACGCAATACAGGCAGGAGACGGTGGAATAAATTTTTCTAACGGATCGGGTGTAAATGGGAGTGTCTATTCTGAAGGATCTGTTGTTGGGGATGATAACTCATATATTTCGGGATCTGCCACGGTTTCAAGTAGTACAGCTTCAATTAATGGTAGTTACTCAGGTGCAATGTCTATAGGAAATGGGGTTTATGGGGATTCCTTCGCTAATGCAGTAATGAACACAAAGGTTTCTGGAAATTTATATTGTCAAACGGGTAGCGGTAATATTAATTGGACCTCAGCAAGTATTTATTGTAATACCTCAAGAGCAAATCCAATCTCTCTAAATTTTCCTATAACAGATAATCAAATCCAAGCGTGGAAAGATAACGCTTCAAATGGAAGTGTAATCCATCCTACTGCCGGACAATACGTTTTGGATGGAACATCGACGGCTACCCTTGGACCAGCAAAAATTGTCGGCAATTTGGATATTAAAGATAGTGCCGTTGTCACTCTAGGTGGAAATTTGTGGGTTACTGGAAATATCACCATTGAAGATTATGGAAAAATTCAATTAGCAAGCAGTTTTGATTCAAACAGCTCTGTTGTTTTGGCAGATAAAAAAGTACTAATAACAGGTGGAAGTCAGGTTGTGGGGACTGGAGTTGATGGAAGTTATGTAATGGTTGTTGATACAAGTAACTGCCCAGAAGACGTTTCGTGTGGGTCACAGCCTGCAATATTAACCAACGGATGGACGGGATCAGCCCTTCTTGTGGCCCCAAATGGAAGCATTAATCTTGACGGTGGCACAACTACAGGTGCTATAATCGGTAAAAAAGTTTCTCTATTAGGGACTTCGACTGTTATGTATGGTGGGGGGTTAATAAAATTAAATTTTTATTCTAGTTCAACTGAGCCATGGAATGTTAAAACTTTGGAAGAAGTTGCTAATTGATATTGGTTTTATTGGGCATGATATAATGTTTTAATGAAGAAAAAAGTAAAAAAAGTTTCAAAAAAGCTAATTAAAAGCAAAAAAACTCATAAAAAAGATATCAGTAAACCGTCTAAAAAAAATATTCAAAAGAAACAGGTCATAAGTCCAAAAATTTTAAGAAAGAAAAAAATAGTCATTGGTAATTGGAAAGAAAATCCAGCTACTTCTGAGGATGTGAAGAATATTATCTCTGGAGTAAAGTCTGTTGTTAAAGATCTCAAAAAAACAGATATTATTTTGTGTGCTCCGCACGCCTTTATTTCACAAGTCTCGAGCTCATTTTCAAAAAATTTAAATAAAAATGTCAGTGTTGGTGCACAAGATTTATCTGTAAAGAAAGGTGGGTCATTCACTGGTGAAGTGTCGGGCACAATGATCCGAAGTGTTGGAGCAACTTATGTAATTATCGGGCACTCCGAAAGGCGAGCTGTTGGAGAAACAGATGAGATTGTTAATACAAAATTACTTCTAGCTCTTCAGTCCGATCTAAAACCAATTGTTTGTGTTGGCGAAAGTGTGCGTGACGATCAAGGTGAATATCTTTCATATATTAAAAATCAAATAAAATCTGCACTAAATGGAATGTCTCCAAAATATGCTGACAAAATAATTATCGCGTATGAACCTATTTGGGCAGTGGGTAGTAAAGAGATGCAAACTGTATCTCCGTATGAGATGCATCAAATGAGTATTTTTATTAAAAAGTATTTAATTGAAATACTGGGTTTAGCTCCAGCCACAATGGTGCCCGTAGTTTATGGAGGCTCTGTTACGGCAGAAAATGCAGCGGCTATCGTTGGTGAAGGGGAGGCTGATGGAGTTCTTGTGGGTAGAGAAAGTCTTGATTTGATAAAATTCAAACAACTATTAAAAAATGTAGATTTAGTAAAATAAAAAATGACAGAAGAAAATATAAAATTACCTGTATCCGTTGTTGATTATGCAAAAAGTAATTCCATTAACGGAAAAACAATATTAGTGAGAGTTGATTTCAATGTACCTATTGAGAATGGGGTCGTCTCAGGGGATACTCGTATTAAAAGAAGTTTGGACACTATTAATTTTCTTATTGATCAAAAAGCTAAAATTATTTTGATAAGCCACATTGAGGGTAAAGGGGGTGATTCATTAAGACCAGTGTACGATTTTATAAAAAATACTTTTCCTGTAAGTTTTGTTGAAGATATTCTTGGAGAGGAGGGACAAACCGCAATTTCTAAATTAATTCCTGGAGAAGTTATTCTGGCCGAAAACATCAGAATGTATCCTGAAGAAAAGAAAAATGATATAGATTTCTCCAAGAAACTAGCCAGTTTAGCCGACATTTACGTAAACGATGCGTTTTCTGTTTCTCATCGATCCCATGCTTCAATTGTTGGGGTTCCTCAGTTTGTTCCGCATTTTGCAGGTCTACTTTTGATTGATGAAATTGTTCATCTGCAGAAAATTTTCCATCCAAAACATCCATTTGTTTTTATCCTAGGTGGTGCAAAATTTGATACAAAATTACCACTAATTCAAAAATTCCTTTCAGTTGCGGATCATGTTTTTGTGGGCGGCGCGTTAGCAAATGATATTTTTAAAGCCAAAGGTTTTAATGTGGGAGCTTCTTTGGTGTCAGACATGTCTTCTGTTCAAAATATTTCTAATCAAATTTTCTCAATGAAAGATTTTATTGAAAATCCAAAACTTGTTACGCCAAGTGATGTTGTTGTCCAAAAAGAGGGAATTAAAGGTGTTGATGGTTGTGTGATAAAAAAAACCAATGAAGTGTTGGAAGATGAGGTGATCTTTGATTCAGGACCAGAGACAGTTGAATTTTTAAAAAAATTAGTAAGTGAATCGAAGTGTGTCTTGTGGAACGGGCCTCTAGGAAATTACGAAGAAGGATTTACAGGTCCAACAATTGAACTTGCAAAAATAATTGCAGAGACTGGGGTAGATGGTGCTGTTGGGGGAGGAGATACACTGGCCGCAATAAATACTCTTGGAGATACTGTGGAATCAAAAATAAATTTTATTTCAACAGGAGGGGGCGCAATGCTTCAATATCTTTTAGATGAAACATTGGTTGGAATAGATGCTCTGAAATAAATGCTAAAATATTTATTTAGATTATTTTCTCGCGAATCTTTTCAGCTACAAGTTCTGCTTCACCGTCGGCATATTTTTTATGAGAACCGAATACTAACCCGTCATCATTTTTTCTTGGAATGATGTGTGTATGGGAGTGAAAAATAACCTGGCCCGCTGCAGGTTCATTATTCATGGATATGTTTATTCCATCTGCGTCTAGCGCATTTTTTATAGCTATAGATATTTTTTTAACTGTAAGAGCTATACGGCACAATGTTTCATCTGGTAAACCATAGATATTTTCAAAATGGTCTTTTGGTATTACCTGAGTATGTCCAATGCTGTTTGGGTTTATGTCTAAAAAAGCAAAAGTGTAGTCATCCTCGAATACTTTTGTTGTTGAAATTTCCCCTGATATTATTTTACAAAATAGGCAGTTTGGGTCAGATGTGTGCATGTATTTTTTATGATTTATATGTTTTTATTATACACAATAAATAAAAAAATCACCCGCCAGACATAGTCCGACGGGTGAAAGTATTGGTTTCAGCGGTTAGTTTTTATCCGACCGTTTGAGCAATTGTTTTTTTAGCAGAAGCCACCTCTGCCTGAATTTTTTCTTGAGCTGATTTGAAATATTTGTCCCAAGAAATGTGGCCACGGATCAGTCCAAACTTCTTGGCAATTTCAAATGCCCGACTGAACTGATTTCGGAGTTCAGTCGCTGTTTCTTGTTTACCTGATTTTTCGTGCTGAATGATTGTGTAGGCCCTTGATTCTAAACAACCCTCCACTTTTTCAGGACTGATTTTTACCTGGAGGATGCTCCAGCAAAAACTCTCGTATAGTTCGAGAATGTCCTCGTAGTATTTTTCAAAGCTGCCGTACAAGGGGCCTTGAGTCTCAAATATAACGAAGAATCCAATCCTTATGATAAAGATCCCAAGAGTGAGTAGTCCGAGGTACAATCCGATAACAGTCCACATGCTAATGATTTTTGATGTGGAGTCGCCGGCCAATGTTCCTGTTGTGTGCATAATAATCGCGGTTGCGATTATTGGCACCAAGATGGAAATTATCCAGTAAATAAGGCCTTCAATCGAGAATTTCTCCTCGGTTTGATGTTTTTCCATAAAAGGATCAATTTCATTGTTGGCTTTTGCCCACTCATATCTTATTGTTTCCTCGACTTTGCCGTTGTAGTGTAAGTCTAGAACTGTTGCTATTTTAGCTGATTTCGTCATTTTCAAATGCCATGATTTTAGGATTATGGGGCTTCAGGCCCAGTCATGGCAACTTCAGGTCGCCAATAACCACTTCATTTTCCTGAATAGTTTGGCGATCTATTCTATGCTAATAGTACAACATATTTATACTTTTTGCAATACCCTTGGCTCAAATATTCCTATTTGTAGAGTGATTTGGAAAAACGCACTATATGTTTTTTGTTTGTGTTAAAATAGCCCAATGTCAGTTTCCAAACTAAATTCTAGTCTATCTGAGTACCCTGAATTAATGCAATCTTTACTTATTAGTAAGGGAATAAAAACCAAAGAGGAGGCTGAAGATTTTTTAACTATTGATTATTCAAAGGTCCATGACCCTATGCTTTTAAAGGATATGGATAAGGCTTTGGAACGTATTACTTTGGCTATAAAGCAATGCTTTGATGGTACTTTGAGACCAAACCAAATTTTGATTTTTAGCGACTATGATCATGACGGCGTTCCAGGTGCTGTAATTTTTTATGATTTTTTTAAAAAAATTGGACTGGCCGGCGTGACAGATTCATTAGGTAATATGTTACCTGAGAAAAACGTTAGGGTTTACATTCCGCATCGACACCATGAAGGCTTCGGTTTAAATCTTGAAGCAATAGATTCTTTTTCAAAGGAGGAGGTCAAGCTGATGATTACCATTGATTGTGGAATTACAGATGTCGAGGAGGTCGCACGCGCAAAAAAATTGGGTATAGACGTCATAATCACAGACCATCATATGACCCCTGATGTTTTACCTGAGGCATTTGCAATAATAAATCCAAAACAAAAAGACTGTGCTTATCCAGAAAAAATGCTGTGTGGTTCGGGTGTGATTTATAAAGTTGTGCAGGCACTTCTTTTTTACAAGCCTCTTCGAGATCTACTTGAAACTAAGGATATAAAAATAACTGAAGGTTGGGAGAAGTGGCTTCTTGATATGGTGGGCATTGCCACTCTTTCTGATATGGTTCCGCTTGTGGGTGAAAATCGAATATTTGCACATTATGGTTTGAGGGTTTTAAGAAAGTCTCCACGGTTGGGGCTCGGTGCACTACTTAGAAAATTAAAAATTGATCAAAGGTATTTATCTGAGGATGATATTGGATTCATGATTTCTCCAAGAATAAATGCCGCCTCTAGAATGGGGATACCTTATGATGCATTTAGATTATTGTCTACGGAAAATGTCGTAGAGGCTGGAGCTCTAGCTGACCACCTGGATAAAATAAATAGTGAACGGAAAGGAAAGGTTGCTGCTTTGTCCAAAGAAATTAAGAAAGTGTTAAATGAAAAATTTGGAATTGTTGAAGGTGGTCAAAGTTACAATACAAAAAATAACAGTGAAGACGAAAGCAAAGATGAAAGTTCTAACATTCCAGATGTAATAGTTTTTGGTAATCCAAACTGGAGTCCTGCACTTCTTGGTTTAGTTGCAGGTAATATTGTTGAGCAATATGATCGACCAGTTTTTCTGTGGGGAAGAGACGGTGACGACATGACAGTTCTAAAAGGTTCGTGTCGTTCGAATGATCGAGCAAGTGTTGTTGAAATTATGAAAATGGCATCTGAAGAAAATATAGGAATGTTTAAAGATTTTGGAGGACACAGTGCTGCAGGAGGTTTTAGTATTTTTTCTGAAAAAATACATAATATTTCAGAAGCACTAAATAGTAGTTTTTTAAATATTGTGGATATTGAAAGTAAAAAAAATGATAAGGATAAATCAGAAAATAACAAAGAGAATAAAAAATTTGATCGTGAAATATCTGTTGATGATGTGAATTGGCAAAATTATTCCATTGTAGAAAAGATGGCGCCATACGGTACAGGAAATCCAAAGCCAGTTTTTTTGATAAGAGACATTTTTGCAGAAGAGATTAAATTGTTTGGAAAAGAAAAAAATCATTTAGAAATTTTAATGAAAAATACAGCTGGAAAAAAAGTTTCAGCAATCGGGTTTTTTATGGATATTGGAAACCTAAAAAAGGATACAAAAATTGATTTACTTTGTACCATGGAAAAGTCACACTTTCGTAATTTTCCAGAGCTTCGGTTGCGAATTGTCGGTATGATATAATCATCGACATGGCACAAATAGATTCTAAAAAAAATGAAATAATTATTTTTACGGACGGTTCTTCTCGTGGTAATCCCGGTCCTGGTGGCTGGGGTGCTATCGTGGTTTCAGGTGAAAAAATTACAGAAATTGGAGGCTCAGAAGAAAGGACAACAAACAACCGTATGGAAATGGCGGCTGCAAGTGCAGCTCTGAAAAGTGAAAATTCTTTATCTTCTTGTTATATTGTGTATACAGATTCTTCATATTTAATAAATGGAATAACTAAATGGGTAAATGGTTGGCAGAGAAATAATTGGAAGACAAAAGATGGTGGTATGGTTTTGAATAAAGATTTATGGCAGGAACTCATTTCTTCAGTTGGAGAAAAAAGAGTTGAATGGAAATATATTGGCGGACATAGTGGTATTCATGGTAATGAAAGATGTGATGTCATCGCTACCACTTTTGCAGACAGTTTGTCTGGAGGTGAAAAACCTAATCTATTCGTAGGACAAATTTCTAAATACAAAGATGAAATTGGTGTTGATATTTTAAATTTAAAGCTTGACGAAAAAAAGTCAGAAAGTAAGGCGTCTACGCGCGCAAGGTCTTCAACTAGAGCGTATTCGTATGTTTCTATGGTCAATGGCGTTATCTCTCGAGATCGTACATGGGCAGAATGTGAAGCTAAAGTAAAAGGTGTAAAAGGTGCACGATTTAAAAAATCTATAAGTCCAGAAGATGAGTCTTCTATTATAAAAGAGTGGCAGAATAAATAAAAAATCAAAAATATCTAGGGTATAAAGGTGTTATTCAGTGTTTGTTGTATTAAAAATAGTCAAAGGGTTCTCGAAGGTATGTTGTTTTGCAATAATTGATTCACAAGAGAAAAACAGAAATTACTTTGTGAAACACCAAAGTGTCCTGGTTATCAGCACAGGGGATAGGGATTTTTTAATGTAACAAGTCTATTCTCTGATAAAAATAAGTATGGTTGCTTTTGTAGAAGATAATGAAACAAAAGAATGTTATTCATGATGCAGTAAAACTAACCCAAATGAATATTAAAATTTTAGCGTGACTAAAAAGATATAGAGCATCTCAAAAAAATAATATTTAAAAATATTTTATAAATTCCTAGTAATGATTTGTTGATAAACTTTTGATTGAAATATGTCAGTTAAAGTTTAGTTTAAGTAGGTGAAATTAAAAATAATTTTCATAGTTAACTTTTTTAAAAAATCACTAATTTTCTATGGATGTATCCTATCGTTTTGTTTAGGTATTTTAACTGCCGATATTTATAGAATTTTTTTACTTGAAAAAGTATGGGAAATATTTTTTTTAGGTTTGCTTACGTTATTATCCTTTTGTATTTTGTTCTTAATCTTTGCAAAAAATTATTTATGGCGGCACTCAAATAATTTCTCTGGGCGGGTGATAATTATTGCGGTAATTTGGTTTTATATTTTTGGAGTTGTTGTGTTGCTTTTTAACTTAGACTCAAGGTCTCACTTAATGGATAATTATGTCGGTAAAAAAATAGTACTTACCGGTTGGGTTTCTGATGATCCAGAAATTAGAGCTCATGCACAGAGATTCCATTTTGAGGTCAGTAATGTAAAAAGTGTTGGAGGGGTTGAAGGTGTAAAATCTAATTCTCTAGAAAATATTTTTGTAACTGCCCCTTTGTTTCCAAAGGTATCATATAGAGAAAATCTACAGGTGTCTGGCTCTTTGACACGGCCGATGAATTTTTCAACGCAAAGTCTTGGCCCAAGTAAAAGTGAAAAAGATAATGTTAAAACTTTTGATTATGTGGAATATCTTTCTGAAAAAGGGGTTGAGTATGTTGTAAGATCTGGAACGCTATTGGAGTCTACTTCAACTTCAAAAATCAGTTTGATTGCAAAATATTTTACACTCCCTGTTGTAGAAATGTTATTAAAAATTAAATATAATTTTTTATCAAAAATAAATCAGGTTTTACCAGAGCCGTATAGCTCACTGATGGGCGGATTAATCATTGCTGGTAAGAATTCTTTAGATGCAGATCTTCAGGAAAAATTTAAAAGAGTGGGAATTATTCACATAGTTGTTTTGTCGGGTCAAAACATAACGATTGTTGCAGATGCGATGATAGTAATTTTTTCTTTCCTGCCAGTTTTTTGGTCCGCATTTTTTGGAGGTGTCGGTGTAGTTTTATTTACCTTAATGGCAGGGGCTACGCCTACAGTTGTTAGAGCTTCAATTATGGCAATCATTGCAGTTATCTCCCGAATGGTTTCTAGAAAATATAATGCAACAAGAGCTCTATATTTAGCAGCACTTATAATGCTAATTTTTAACCCGAGATTATTGTTGCATGATCCGTCTTTTCAACTTAGTTTTATTGCTACTGCAGGTCTTATACTTTTCTCACCTATTTTTGAGTGTCTATTTAGTTTTGTTCCTGAAAAATATTTTTATAAAATTTTGAAAGAACTGTTGGTGGCAACATTTTCTACTCAAATTTTTACACTACCATTTCTTTTGTATAGCATGGGAGGTTTGTCTTTGATTGCCTTGCCTGTCAATCTCCTTGTTGTACCTCTAGTCCCAATTACAATGTTATTGGGTTTTTTAATGGGACTTTTTTGTTTCTTGAGTAATTATTTGGCAATACCTGTGATTTTTGTTTCATATCTACTTTTAGATCTTGAGCTTTGGATTGTGGATGTCGGTTCTTCGTTTTCTTGGGCATATACAACAATCCACCCATTTGGTGTTGGGTGGATTGTCCTAGCGTATCTCGTGCTGCTAATTTTTTGTTTGTTTTACTATCTTTATGATTTTTTAGGTTCAGAAACTTTTGCAAATCTCTCTTCAACAACATCCCCATTGATGTTTGAGAAAAAAGCCTCAAGATATTTTTTCTTTTCAGATGGCGGGTAATCTAGCATATATGAATGTTCCCACATGTCTAAAAGTAATATGGGTGTTAGCCCGGTTAGGTGTCCAAACTGCTGTTCGTCAACCCAAGCATTTAAAAGTGTATCCGTTTTTGAGTCATAATAAAGTATTGCCCAACCGACACCACGAGTCATTGCTAATGTGTTAAATTCCTTAAACCAAGTATCAAAATTTCCCCAGACCTGGGCAATTTTCTTCGACAAAGGACTTTCAAGATCAGCTTGTTTCGGTCCTCCTTCAA
The DNA here is from genome assembly GCA_903854195.1 of uncultured bacterium. GTDB lineage: Bacteria > Patescibacteriota > Minisyncoccia > Phycocordibacterales > CAINVO01 > CAINVO01. Next base: position 45,962 of record CAINVO010000021.1, read on the forward strand.
ATTGATCAAAATAATATTCATGGTTTCTCATTCCGTCAAATTCAAAGCCAAAACGTCTGCGAAGTTCGCCAATTAGATAAACGTTTTTCTCTGTATCTGTACTAAACTCTCCGATTTTTTGGAGAATAAGGTTGCTGTGTTTCACATACCCCGTGTAAAGTTTTAAGTGTTCCTCTATGTTTTTTGCTGATATACCTTTTAGCTCAGGTATATTAAATTTTTTTTCAATATATGTATGCATATTAATTATTGTTAGTTGCCTGATAAATTAATTTTAAAATTGATTATGGAAAGTATACCACGCACCTTTGATACATTATCATCTAGTAGATTATTTCCTATTGTCAAAAAATGCCTAATTTTATTGGTTATTTTCTCATGTACATTTATTATCTATTTCTATTGGGCAGAAGGTCGTATTTCATTTTTAGGTATTTCTGCACGGAAACTTAAGATTTACCCAATTAATTTTGAAAAAACTAGGGCATTTGTAATATTAACTCCCGCTGGAAAAACTATACTTATAGACGCAGGTGGAGAAGATAGAAAAATCTTAACAAAACTTGGCTCAATTTTACCTTTTTATAAAAATAAAATAGATCTTTTGATAATTTCAAGTATGGATATTAATACAATCGGAGGGGTTCCGTATGTTCTAGAAAAATATAATGTCAAAAACATTATGTTGCCTCTTGAAATGTCGATTGTAGATAGGTTGATTTCAGGTAAGGAACCAATAAAAGGTTATTCAAAAAGTTTCATAGTTGCTTTGAATGCCCTAGTCGTAGAAATAAGAAAACAAAAGACAAAGGTTGTGGTTGGTAAAAAGGGTATGAGGGTTTTAGTTGGAGTTTCTGTAGACGGTGAGACACAACAAATGCAAAATGTCAGTATTGATGTTTTGTTTCCAGATAGAACATTTTCCGAAATAAGAAGAGAAATCCATGATGGGGTACTTGTTTCTAAATTTACATACGGAAAAACTGACTTTGTTTTTTCGGATGGTGTAAGTGGGCCTCTTGGACTATATGTCCAAGGTTTAATAAATTTCAAGGGTGTTGATATTTATAAAATTGACGATGTGAGAACTCTGAATCAAAGCGTCCTATTTTCAGATTTAGACAAAAATAAAAACCGTCAACTTTATGAAAGTGACGGCTCTATTATTAGGTTCTTTTAGTTTTGGACTAGATAAGGCCAGCTTTTCTTAGGGTAGCAAAAGCACCATTTTTTTGAATAGTCTTGATAGCTTTTGTTGAAATAGTAAGAGTGATTGATTTTTTGAGTTCAGGAATATAAATTTTCTTTTTCTGAAGATTTGGGTATTTTCGAACCATGCCAGTAGGGTTATACTGAGTAGCACGAGTACGGTTTGAGTAACCGCCCCCCATTCGAGATGTTTTTTGATTGATTGGACAAGCTTTTGCCATATGTTTGGTGTGCTCGCTATGCTATCATAGAGGGGTCGTTTTGACAATACTTAGTTGATAAATGGCACATAAATGTTTTCAAATGTACATGCAGGTTGGTTTAAAAAATCTTAAAATTTAAATAAAAATGACAATTGCCTTTATATTTTCTTTAGCGATATTAATTATGTCTGTGGTTGTGCATGAGGTTTCTCATGGTTTGGCTGCAGATGCTCAAGGAGACCCTACAGCTCGTTTGGCGGGTCGTTTAACCTTAAACCCTATAAAACACCTAGATCCAATAGGGTCTGTCCTCATACCTATTATATGTGCCCTGTTGCCTGGCACCTTTATGATTGGCTGGGCTAAGCCTGTTCCATTTAATCCATATAATCTAAGAAACCAAAGGTGGGGTGAGGCTATTGTTGCTATTGCCGGACCTCTTTCTAATATTGCCATTGCAACTATAGCTGGTGTTGTTATCCGGATTGCTCAAACGGGTTCATTTTTTGGGTTAGCTTTTTCTCTATCTCTACCAGCAATTAACTTTCTTTCCTTAATTGTGATAACTAACATCGTACTTGCCTTGTTTAACCTCATGCCAATACCCCCTCTTGATGGTTCAAAAATCCTATTTTCTCTTATTCCTAGCCGTTATCCGGCATTTAGAGTTTTTTTTGAAAAATACTCCTTAGTTGTTTTGCTTCTATTTATTTTTGTCCTGTGGCCGATAGTTTTTAATGTCTTGCCATATATTTACTTTTTATTTACAGGTCAACCCTTGCATTTTTAGCGACCTCATAGTAAAGTAGCCACTACGTAAATAAACACGTAGATGCATTTGTGCATCACGGAAAAAATCGAAAAAATAACAAAATGCCAACAGTAAATCAACTTTTAAAGCGCAAACGAACAAAAACACCTAGAAAGTCAAAAGCTATTGCCTTGACTCGTGGTTTTAATGCACTTAAAAATCGCCCAACTTACTACCCAGCTCCATTTAAACGAGGTGTTTGTACAAAAGTTACAACAAAGACTCCCAAGAAGCCTAACTCAGCTATTCGAAAGATTGCTCGAGTTCGTCTTACAAACGGTCTTGAAGTTACTGCTTACATTCCAGGTGAAGGACACAATCTACAGGAGCACTCAGTGGTAGTTCTACGAGGTGGAAAAGTAAAGGATATTGGTGTACGTTATACTATTGTACGAGGTGTGCTTGATACTCAAGGAGTTGAGAAGCGCCGAAAGGTTCGCTCGATGTATGGTACAAAGAAGCCTAAAAAAGCTGGTTCTAAATAAATTTAATTAATACAATTTCTCAAAAACATGCGAAGAAAAGTTAAAAATCGAAATATCGTAAAACCTGATCCTGTTTTTCAATCTGAAAAAATTGAGAAGTTTGTTAACTATGTCATGGAAAGAGGAAAGAAAAATGCTGCTAGATCTATTGTTTATGGAGCTTTTGATGCTATTAAAGAAAAGGAAAAGGTAGAAAACGCTTTAGAAATTTTTGATACTGCTCTTAAAAATACAGCCCCACAAATGGAAGTACGTTCAAGACGTGTTGGAGGTGCCAACTATCAGGTTCCTCGCGAAGTTCGTGCTGAACGAAGAAGTTATCTTTCAATGAAATGGATCATTCTTGCAGCACGAGCAAAGAAAGGCCAACCTATGCATCTTAAACTTGCCGATGAAATTATTCTTGCTTCAAAAAATGAAGGAGAAGCTGTTAAAAAGCGTGAAAATACTCACAAGATGGCGGATGCAAACAAGGCTTTTGCTCACCTAGCCTGGTAATTAGTTAGAAAAAGACCCTCTTGGCAATTTCTCGCCAAGAGGGTCTTTTTTTGTTGAAAGGTTTGTATTTTCTCTAGTATTGGTATATAAATCTAAATAGATTTTTGGAAAGGAGGTTGTAAATATGGGGATAAAATCTCACAAATTTAGCGTTAGGAAGGTAAAGAAAACAAAAAAACAAAAAAGAGCGGAAAAAAGGGTGCATAGAAATAAATATGAACATCTGGTCCCAGTAAGAATTTTTGACTATGATCCAATTGATAAAAAGTATAGAACCTTGCCGTTACCCTCAAAACCGGGGGAAGTTTATGGAAAAGGTTACATCGTGATCCACCATGGCCGAAGATATAGTCTTCGGTATGAAGTTACCATTCCGAAAAATGGGATTGCTAACGGGGATTTTATACTCGTCGGCAGTGTTAAATAGTATTAAAAAATAGATTTACTTTTTTAAAGCCAGACCACTCAAAAAACATTTGAAGGGTCTGGCTTTTATTCTTAAATAATGCTATTTTACGAAGACGACTTTCAACTATTATACAAGTTGGTACTAGAGTCGGTTATTTTATTTATAAAACAATATTTTATGGAAAGAGATTATTCACTCGAAAAAACACGTAACTTCGGTATCATTGCGCACATCGATGCTGGTAAAACAACTACATCTGAGCGTATTCTTTATTATACTGGTATGAGTCATAAGATTGGTGAGGTTCACGAGGGTGAAGCTACAACTGACTGGATGGAACAAGAAAAAGAGCGAGGTATTACTATTACTGCCGCTGCCATTACTTGTTTTTGGAACCCATCATATATGGGCAAGGATCAATCACTAAAACATCGTTTTAATATTATTGATACACCTGGGCACGTAGATTTTACTGTAGAGGTGGAACGATCTCTTAAGGTGCTTGATGGAGGAGTTGTTGTTTTTGACGGTGTGGCCGGAGTAGAACCACAATCAGAGACAGTTTGGAGACAGGCAGATAAATATAACGTACCACGTGTTTGTTTCATAAATAAATTAGACCGAACAGGAGGCTCATTTGAGCGTTCTTATCAATCAATTTTGGATCGTTTAAATAAAAATGCTGTCCGCATGCAGATTCCAATTGGAGAAGAAGAAAAATTTGAGGCTGTTATTGATCTTATGAAGATGAAAGCATATTACTTCGAAGGTGATATGGGAATTAACGTTCGTGAAGATGAAATTCCAGAAGCTTATTTGGCTGATGCAAAAAAATATCGTGCAGAGCTTGTAGAGCGTATTGTAGAAAATGATGACGGTCTTATGTCAGCATATCTTGAAGGTAAGGAAATTTCTATTTCTGCTCTAAAAGAAACTCTCCGAAAGGCAACTATTGCAAATAAAATTTTCCCAGTGTTTACAGGTTCTGCTTTGAAAAACAGAGGAGTCCAACTTGTGCTTGATGCCGTTGTTGATTATCTACCATCACCACTAGATGTTCCTCCAGTAAAAGGAACTGATCCAGCGAATGGTGAAGAAATTTTGAGACATGCATCTGACACTGAACCTTTTTCTGCTCTTGCTTTCAAGCTTCAGTCAGATCCGTTTGTAGGTCAGCTTACTTTCTTCCGCGTTTATTCAGGTACAGTAGAAGCTGGTTCTTATCTTTACAACTCAACAACAGGAAATAAGGAGCGCCTTGGACGTATTGTTAGACTTCAAGCAGATAAACGTGAAGAAGTTAAAAAAGTTTACGCTGGAGAAATTGCAGCAGCTGTAGGTCTTAAAGAAGCAAAAACATCTCACACTTTTTGTGATGAAAATAATCCAATTGTTCTTGACCCTATTAAGTTCGCAGAGCCAGTTGTGTCATTGCGTATTGAACCAAAGACAAAGGCTGATCAAGAGAAGATGGGTATGGCTTTGAAAAAACTTGGAGATGAGGATCCAACTTTCCGTATTTCTACAAACCCTGAAACTATGGAGACTATTATTTCAGGAATGGGGGAGCTTCACCTAGAAATCATGGTTGATCGTATGAAACGTGAATTCGGAGTTGAGGCAAATGTTGGTAAGCCTCAGGTTGCATATCGAGAAACAATTCTCGGCACAGCAGAAGCTGAACATAAATATATTAAACAGTCTGGAGGTAAAGGTCAGTATGGTCACGTTAAGATTACTTTGAAGCCTATGGAAAAACTTGAAGAAGGCGCAAAGATTCCTAAAAATGTTAAGAGATACGATGACTTTGAATTTATCGATAGTATCAAAGGAGGTGTTATTCCTCAGGAATTTATTCCTGCAGTTGAAAAGGGTGTACGTGAAGCTATGGAGCGAGGTATCGTTGCCGGTTTCAAACTTGTAAATGTGTCTTGTGAACTTACATTCGGTTCTTATCACGATGTTGACTCATCCGAAATCGCATATAAGATCGCAGGTTCCCAAGCCTTCCAGGAAGGTGCTAAACGAGCAAAACCAGTTATTCTAGAACCTATTATGAAAGTAGAAGTTGTAACACCTGAGCAGTTCATGGGAGACATCACTGGTTCTCTTTCTGCAAAACGCGCTCAAATCGAAGGTATGGAAGATCGCGGCATGAACAAAGCTATTAAGGCTATGGTTCCATTGTCTGAAATGTTTGGTTATACAACAGCTCTTCGTTCCATGACAGCAGGACGTGGATCAGCAACTATGGAGTTTGATCACTACGAAGTTGTTCCTCCAAATGTTGAGAAGACTATTGTTGAAACACGTAAGTAATAAAAATATAAAAACCCTTTCGGTGACACGCATAAATCTTTACTAAGATTTTGCTATGCTCGGAGCCAAGCTCCTGTGCAATGTCACCGAAAGGGTTTTTATATTTTTATTACTTACACGTTTCCCCATTATTATTAAGATTGGAAATAGAAAAAATCGGTCACGCGCTCGCGCGTGACCGATTTTGTTTTTGTTGTTTTTCAACAACTTACTTTTGTTATGACCCGCCAGCGATCGCAGCATTTTTATCATCAACAAGTCTGTTGTAAAGGCTACGAAGTTCCTCGAAGCTTTTGTAAGTACCTCCGCCCATTGAATACTCCATACAAGCATAGACCCCTTCAGGACTTTCCAACGCATCGTTTCCGATGAATAGTTGAAACTTCTGATCCGGAAATCCGCCAGATGAGATTCTCGAACAAAGTTCAGAGAGTATCCCGACATTCCATTCGTCGTTCCTGTGCTCTTCACCCATGATGGCCCCTTCAATCAAATTCAAGCACCCAGAAACAAAGTGATATTCTGTTGGAATATATATGATCCGTGGAACATGATTGATAAGAAGAGTCCCTTGTATCCTTCCGAAGTAGAACGCCTTCTTTGTCATTCTTGGGCCTTGGTCATCTGACCTCATTCTGACATTGTGTTTTTTTACACCCACCAATACGTACTGTCCTTGGTTTTCATCAATTGTTTTTTTCAATCCAATTAATGTTTCAACAATCTCCTCATGGAAACCAAAGGAAGATATAACACTGTCAGTGAAATCTTCTCCAGTGGTAATCAATCCTTTGCGAAGTTCAGCTAAAAGTCTGGCTTCTTTTTCGGATTGTCGGCTTTGGATTTCTTCAATGGCAGAATTTGACTCCGCTCTGATTTTTGTAACTTCACTTTTTGAAGCAGCTTGTTCCTGCCAAAAAGTTTCGATGTCTTTAAACCCTACGGGTTTCTCTTGTTCACTCATTATGTGTATTTCTGTTCACAAATCTACTCTGAAAACAAAAGAAGTCAATATTTATAAAATATAAATATGATAAAAATAAAAGAAAAGACCAGTCATACGTTTCCGTGCGACTGGTCCGTTTTTTTTTGGTAAAAACTTGTTAGGTTCAGTAAACTGAATCATTCCTCTTCAGCGATGCGCCTGAAATGTTGATGCATTTTTTCTTTAAGTTTGCTGAATTCGTGGACGATCATTCCACCAGAATCATTGATGAAAAATTCAACCTGAAGATTAACTTTTGCACCCTCCTCTCCTGTCTGACGAAAGTCACTTCGATATGCAATAATAATTTTTCCGAGTGAATATGCATATCCAATTTCTGAAGCAGTGCCACTGTCAACTTCCTGTCCATCAAGAAGTGCGAGAACGATTCTTGAACAACGTATTGCTTCGACGTTTCGTTCTCCAGTGATTTTGTTTGCCTCTTGAAATCTTCTGTCACGGATTTTTCCAAGTGGAAGTTTGAGTGCCTTTTCGAAAAGTTCGAGTGGCGCCTTTTCAAATGGATTGATTACTTCGTACCCAATTTTTTTGAGCACCGGAGTAATCTTTTTTTGAAGAAAAAATCTCCCTGCCTCTGAAAACCCAAAGGGGTTAGCAAGGTAAACTCCGGGTTTTTTATACCCGATTTCTGTTGTAGTGTTACTTTTCATTTTATATCAGTTCAATCTAGATTCCATATTAAGGAAAAAAGTAGAATAAGCAAGCTTATAGGGTCTTCACCCCGGTATTTTAATTTTTGCTTTTTAAAATAAAAAACCATCAATTTAAGTTGTGAAGCTTAAATTGATGGTTTGTTTTTTTGAGTTTTTCTTTCGGGTCAGTGAAACTGTTTCGTAATCCCGACCTTTTTCATTAGAGTTTGAACGATACCGAGACTCCTTCAATTTTGGAAACTTTCTTCAAAGCACTTTCCACTAAAGGGTGTTTTTTTGGTAATCCAAATCCAATTAAAAACTGTCGCCTCATTCCATGATGCCTAAAATGAAATGATGCCATATTCACTTCCATTTCCTTGAATATAGAAGAAATTTCATTTAGGAGGCCTCTACGGTCTGTTGATCTGTTGAAGCTGACAATGGCAACCCTTTCTGGATTACGTTCTTCCATAAGGGCTATGAGCTCATCAAAGAGGTTGTTTGATTCTTTAATGTATCGCGGCCCAACATATTTTGCAGCTTCGTCGAAGAAGTTGCCGAGAGGGGCATTGTCGCCGCTCTTTATACAATCTGCTATACAGTTGCGTACTCTGGTAGCAATCTCCAAGGACCGATCAATACTTCTTAGAGCATAGATGTTTTCTGTCATTATTCCAGGATAAACGGCACGATTTTTTAGCATTCGGCCATATTTGCACAATGAAATGTTGTAGAAACCTGTGGCTAATTTCATATACTCTCCAATAGGTATGCCAGACTCTTTTAAAGAAAGGCACTCTATTAAATTGTAAAAATGTTCTTTACCTTGGATTTCACCCATTATTTCATCATGCCTCTCTGCGTTTATCCATACAGCCTTGGCTCCTGTCGAAAGAAGGAATTCCTCTACCCAGGCTTTTTTGCCATTTAACCTCCCGTTGCAGACGGCTATTGCTCGACCTTTCCAGCTCCTTGCGGATGGGGGAAAGGTTGGGTGAAACCCAATTACTTGAGCCTTTGTCGCAAGCATGGCTTCCATTGCTGGAGCTTTTACAGATGTGATGTCAAAGACTAGCTGGTCTTCCTTAAGATGCTTAGAAATCTTTGAAATAAGCCCTGGGGTCTCTTTTGTTGGGGTACAGAATACAACAACATCGGATCTCCTTATTATTCGCCATATTTTTGACGGATGGGTATCTTCACTGATTGACTCAGTTTTGCAACCAAGTTCTTTGAACCTCCTTATAAATGCTAGTCCAAACTTACCCTTTCCTCCAAATACGGCTATATTTAAGGGTTCAACATAAGGATCGTGATAAAAAACACCGAAAGTGGTGCTATTTCGCGGACAATCCTGAATTTGTTCCTCTAGCACTTTTAATCCATATTTTTTTGCAATTTTCAGACTTCCTATTGCTGCGATTGTTCTGGATTCTATGCATGTGGCAGTTCTCCTTGCAGCTAAGGCTGTGGATTTTGAGGCTAAAAACCTCAATTTCTTAAGGTGAGCATGTTTTTTTATGTTCCCTCTGCATTGATCGTAAGCCTCTCTTTTCGTACTTATAAGTGTTATTTCCTTTACGGATTTAATGCTTGGATGTACGAGCAAGTTGTGACTTATTTGAAGGGTGATTTTGTCAATTTGTCCAATGTTTGGATTGTTTTTAAGTAATTTTTTGCATACCCTTGTGACGCCCATAATTTCTCCACAAGTGGAATTATTTATGGGTAGAACTGCAAAAACTTCACTTTCTCTTAGTCTTTTTATTATTTCTCTGTGTGAGTCACACAAAGTTACAAAAAATTGACCATTTTTCCACTGATAATGCTTTGCAAAAGCAAAAGCTGCCACTTGGCCATTTGTTCCTGCTGGTCCTAGGGCCAGTATTTCTCTAATTTCATTCATAACTTACAATCTTTTCTCTCAATTTTTGTCAAAATTCTATTGAAAACTCTGAGGCGATACTACGCTACTCATGGATAAAGTCAAAACCGTAAAAATAATTTGACTTTCCAAAGGTATTTGCTATGATGACCCGTATCGCGTTTTGCGCTTTTTTTGTCTACGCTGAGAAATTGTTTTCCAATTACTTAGCTGGTGCAGACCAAGTGGGGCAGAATCAAGATAAAAGTCATTTTATTATCATTCATCAATAATCATATAAGTGCTAGGTGGTAAAGTTTAACAAGTTCTCGCGCGTTAAACTTTGATACTTAGCCAAAAAAAACATATGGCAGAAATATTTGATCGATCAAAGCCACACGTTAACGTAGGTACCATTGGACACGTTGACCACGGCAAAACAACTCTAACAGCAGCTATTTTGAATGTGCTTTTCCGCGCTGGAAAAGATGTAAAACTTAAAGCTGTTGACCAGATTGACTCAGCCCCAGAAGAAAAAGCTCGTGGAATCACAATTGCTCTTTCTCACAACGAGTACTCAACAGATGCTCGTCACTATGCTCACATTGATGCCCCAGGTCACGCCGACTACATCAAGAACATGATCACAGGTGCCGCTCAGATGGACGGTGCTATTCTAGTGGTTGCTGCTACAGACGGTGCTATGCCCCAAACTCGTGAGCACGTTCTTCTAGCAAAGCAGGTGGGTGTACCTAAAATTATCGTTTTCCTAAACAAGTGTGACATGGTTGATGATCCAGATATGATCGACCTTGTTGAAGCTGAGATCCGTGAACTTCTAGCAAAGCAGGGATTTGATGAGAACTGTCCAGTTATCCGTGGTTCTGCTCTTAAGGCTCTTGAAGCAAAAGACAACACAGATGAATGGTCAAAGAAGGTTCTAGAACTTGCTGACGCTCTTGATACATATATTCCTATGCCTATTCGTGAGACAGATAAGCCTTTCCTTATGCCTGTAGAAGATATCTTCTCAATTGAAGGACGAGGCACAGTGGTAACTGGACGTATTGAAAGAGGTATTTGTAAATTAGGTGATGAAATCGAAATTATCGGTATCAAAAACACAGTAAAGACAACTATCACTGGTATTGAAATGTTCAACAAACAGCTTACCGAAGGTATGGCTGGAGACAACGCAGGTATCCTAGTTCGAGGTCTTAAAAAAGAAGACATCACTCGAGGTCAGGTTCTTGCAAAACCAGGTTCAGTAACTCCTCACACAGATTTCGAATCAGAAGTTTACATTTTGAAGAAAGAGGAAGGTGGCCGTCACACTCCATTCTTCACAGGTTACAAACCACAGTTCTATATCCGTACAACTGACGTTACAGGTGAAGTAACTTTGAAAGAAGGTGTTGAAATGGTTATGCCAGGAGATACAGTTACATTCAAGGTAAAACTAGTTTCACCAGTTGCCCTAGAAGAGAAACAGAGATTTGCTATCCGTGAAGGTGGTAAAACAGTAGGCGCCGGAGTTGTAACAAAAATCGTTGCCTAATAAAAACAATAATCATTAATAAAACATCATGGCAACAAAAGAATCGACAAAGAAAAAGGAGGCAGCTCACAAAACCGAAGATGGTTTTGGAAAGCTTCGCATTCGTGTCCGAGCATATGAATCAAAAATTCTTGATGCTTCGGTTAAGCAGATTATGGATACAGCTATCCGTTATGATGCAAAGATTCTTGGTCCTATTCCCTTGCCAACTGAGATAAAAAAATATACAGTCAACCGATCGGCGTTCGTCTACAAAAATGCGCGAGAACAGTTTGAGATGCGCGTCCACAAGCGCTTGCTTGATATCGTCAACCCTTCACCAAAAATTATAGAAGCTTTGACAAACATGAGCTTGCCATCAGGTGTGACAATCGACGTTAAAATGATGTAATCCGACTTATTCAGAATTAAATAACCATTATGAAATTTACACTGGGAACAAAACAAAATATGACACAAGTCTTCGATGAAGAAGGTAATGTGTATCCTGTTACTGTCATCAAGACTGGGCCTGTTGTTGTTACTCAGATAAAAACAAAGGAACGTGATGGTTATGAGGCGATACAGATTGGTTTTGGTACAAAAAGTTCAAAACGAATCAGTAAACCTATGAAAGGACATTTGAAAGATATGGGAAATTTCAGTACTCTAAAAGAAATTCAAATTTCTGCAGCTGATCTAAAGGTGGGTGATACCGTAGAAAACAATCTTGAATCTGGTGATAAAGTTGTTGTTTCTGCAATAACAAAAGCTAAAGGTTTTCAAGGTGTAGTTAAGCGTCATGGTTTTAAGGGTGGTCCACGATCTCACGGTCAAAAGCACTCAGAGCGCGAACCAGGTTCTATCGGTACAGCTGGTTACCAGCGAGTTTTCAAAGCTCGACGTATGGCCGGCCGTATGGGCGGGGACCGAGTTTCTGTTAAAAATCTACTCGTTGTAGATTTTGACAAGACAACAGGTGAAATACTTATCCGAGGTGCAGTACCAGGTCGCCGTGGCACACTAGTAGAAATCAACGGCTAGTTTAATTATATTAGTCCAAAACTGAACAAATAAAATCATGGAAACAAAAATTTACAGCCAAACAGGAAAAGAAAAAGGAAGTATTACTCTACCCGAGGATATCTTCGGTCTTTCTTGGAATGCCGATCTAGTTCACCAGGTTGTTCAGGGTATGCGCTCAAATGAACGTACACCAATTGCTCACACAAAAACTCGTGGAGAAGTTCGTGGTGGAGGTAAGAAGCCTTGGCAGCAGAAGGGTACAGGACGTGCTCGTCACGGTTCAACTCGATCACCTATATGGGTAGGTGGAGGTGTTGCTCACGGTCCAAGAAACGATAAAAATTACACTCGTAAGATTAACAAAAAGATGAAAACAAAAGCTTTGTTTACTATTCTTTCTGCAAAACTTCGCGATGGTGAAATTCTTTTTATCGAATCAATCAACCTTCCAGCATCAAAAACAAAAGAAGCAAAGGAGTTTATTGGAAACATTGCTACAATCAAGGGTTTTGAAAAAATTGCAACAAAAAAGACAAACACAGCTTACGTTGCTATCCCTACAAAAGATGATTCAGTTAAGCGCGGTTTTTCAAATTTTGGAAATATTGCTCTTGATGAAGTTCGCAACCTAAACCCATTAACTGCTCTTCAGTATAAATATTTGGTTATTTCATCCCCTGAAGAAGCTCTTAAAGTTTTTTCTGCAAAACCAAAAGCTAAAGCAAAGATTGCTACAGCTAAAAAAGAAAAGGTTACTACAAAGACTAAATAAAATATATGGCAACAATTTCAACTAAAAAACACGTATCAGAAGTTATATCAAAACCTCACATCACAGAGAAGGCTAGTGTTCTTGCTGAAACAGGAAATGTCTACACATTTCAGGTTACAAAAGAGGCTAATAAAAGAAGTGTAGCAAAAGCTATAAAGGAGATGTTTAAGGTAGATGCTGTAAAAGTTGCTATTGTGAACCTTCCTGCAAAGAAAGTTTTTACAAAAGGAAAGTCAGGATCAACAAAGGCAATTAAGAAGGCTTATATTTACCTTAAGAAAGGTGACAAGATTGAATTGATATAGTAGAAATAACAGACCAGATAATATAGTAATAGATTTAAAAACATGAAATCCTATAAACCAACATCCCCATCACGTCGACAAATGAGTAATATTTCTTATAGAGATGTTATCACTGCTACTACACCCCATAAAGCTCTTACAAAGGGTTTTAAGCGTTCTGTTGGTCGCAACAACCAAGGTGTTATTACTACTCGCCATAAAGGTTCTGGTCACAAAAGAGTTTTCAGAGATATAGATTTTAAATACACAAAACTAGATATTCCTGCAACTATTTCAACTATTGAGTATGATCCAAACCGATCAGCTTTTATTTCTCTTGTTACTTATAAGGATGGTGAGAAAAAATATTCTATTCTTCCAAAATCATTAAACGTTGGCGACACTTTTATTGTGTCAGAAAAGGCTGAAATTAAGGCTGGAAATCGTCTCCCACTTAAAAATATCCCAGTTGGTACATTTGTATACGGAGTAGAAGTCAAACCAAAAGGCGGTGCATCTATTGCGCGATCAGCTGGAAATTATGCTGAAGTTGTTGCCCATGACGAAGGATATGCTCAAATCAAAATGCCTTCATCAGAAGTTCGTAAGGTTAAGGATGAGTGTTGGGCATCAGTCGGAGAAGTTTCAAATGATGAAAATCGTCTGCAAAATTATGGAAAAGCAGGACGTAGTCGTTGGAAAGGTATCCGCCCTACAGTTAGAGGTACAGCACAGAACCCAGTAGACCACCCACATGGAGGAGGAGAAGGACGTCAGGGTCGTGGTCGCCGTCGCGCAATCTCAGTTTACGGCAAACCAACAGGAAAGGGACAGAAATCTCGACATCCTAAGAAATATTCAAATAAATTTATTGTAAAGCGAAGAAAAGTAGGAAAGAAATAAAAAAAAGACCCTCAAATGAGGGTCTTTTTTTGTGCAGACGCACGTGTTTAAAATAAGAAAAACCCACCAGCTGTGACAGGTTTTCCTGTTTAAGGTGGTGGGTTTGATTAACTCAGAATGCCGCAACTTCCTTTGCTTGGGATCCAGAGTACTGCTTCTGGCCATTTTAATGGCGATAGGGTGATGTTTTGAGGGAATCTTGCCACAATTCCGTCAGGGAAGCTTATGAGCTCAGTCACGACCCCTACTAATGTTTCCCAGTGGCCTAGGAATTTATATGGAATGATTAGTTGGCTGCCATCTAGGACAGCGCGAATTAATTGGTTTTCAGTAGGGATGTTTATTCTCTGAACACCAATGAATATACTTGCTGGGTTTAGTGGGTAACCATTTTCGTCAGTTACTTTCATGTAATCTCCTTAGTTATCTGGACGGTTTATCCGGACAGATTGGTTTTTCAAGAAAGGGTTTTGCGTAATGTAAAACCATCACTTTCTGACTATACTTTAATACAAAAAGTTCGCATTGTCAATACATAGAGTAAACTTGTTAAAATTTAAGCCACACATATAGCTCTTTTTGAGAACCTTGCGCAGGCTGACGGGCCGAGAAGAGCAAAATCCCAGCAGGGATTTATGTGTGTGATCAAAAAGAGCTATATGTGTGGCTGATAATTTGACATTAAATACATCCCTTGATAGTATGGGCATCTAAGTCCAATACGGGCTTTTTATTTACACATCAAATGACAAGATCACTCAAAAAAGGACCATACGTTGACGAAAAACTACTCAAAAAAATTGAGGGTAAAAAGCCGGTAGAAACTGGTGTTATTAAGACATGGGCACGAAGAAGCCAGATTTCACCAGAAATGGTTGGATTTATCTTCGGTGTGCACAATGGCAAGCAGCACCTAGAGGTTCTTGTATCAGAGGAGATGGTAGGACACAGACTCGGTGAATTTTCTCCTACAAAGAAATTTATCCGTCATGGAGGTAAAATGCAAAAGGAACAAGAAGCTGCTAAGAAAGATGCAGAGGTTGCAGCAGCAAAGGCGGCAAAATCAACAGTTGCAGTTAAAAAATAAAATTGTAAATAAAAGCCAAATTAGAGACTACTTCAAAATCAAAATTTTCAATAAACTTCAAATAATTTAAAAAACATGAAAGCCGCATTACAAAACTATCGACAATCTCCTCGCAAAGTCCGTGTTGTGGCTGATGTTATTCGTGGAAAAAACGTAAACGATGCTCTTAAAGCTCTTTCTTTTGTTCCACGTCGAGCAGCTGAGCCCGTTTCAAAAGTACTTAAGAGTGCTATTGCGAACGCTGTAAATAATTTTCAGGTAGATGCTGACTCATTGTTTGTTAAAGAAGTTCAGGTTAATAAGGCTGTTACTTTAAAACGTATCATGCCTCGCGCTCGTGGATCAGCTTCTCGTATAAACAAGCGATCAAGTCACATATCAATTATTTTAGAAGTAAAAGGTGAAAAGGTTACAGCTATTTCAGAAAAAGCAGTTTCAGTAAAAGCTGAAAAAACTACAAAGAAAGTTAAGGCTGAAAAAGTTGAAACTTCATCAGAAGCGAAAGTTATTAAAACAAAGAAAACAGTAAAAACTAAGAATAAATAAATTTATGTCACACACAGTTCACCCATATGCACATAGACTAGGTATCATCCGCGACTGGAAGTCACGATGGTTTGGCGTGAACGCTCAGTACAGAGATTTTCTAAAAGGGGACATTCTTATTCGTGAGTATTTGGAAAAGAAACTTCGTGGAATGTTTATTGGTGATATTGAAATGGAAAGAAGTGCAAAAGCTCTTCGTATTATTATCAAAACATCACGCCCTGGAGTTATTATTGGAAGAAGTGGTGAAGGTGCCACAAAACTGCGTGCTGATATAGAAAAGAAACTTTTGAAAATTGGTGTCAAACACCAGCAGGAGCTTAAGATTGATATTGAGGAAATAAAAATTCCAGAATCAAGTTCAGCTATTGTTGCCCAGATGGTTGCAGAGGGTCTAGAAAAGCGTATGCCTTTCCGACGTGTCCTAAAACAAATGGTAGAAAAGTCTATGGCAAATCGTGAAGTAAAAGGTATTAAGATCTTGCTTTCGGGTCGCCTCGGTGGCGCCGATATGTCTCGAAAAGAAGAACTTAAAAAGGGTCGTATTCCTCTCCAAACTCTACGTGCTGATATAGATTTCAAACGATATGAGGCCCATATGCCTTACGGTAATATTGGTATAAAAGTTTGGATCTACAAGGGTGAGATTTTCAATAAATAATTACTAAAATAATAACACCAACATGCTTGTACCAAGAAAAGTAAAACATCGAAAATGGCAGACAGCTCGAAAAAATCCTAATAAGATGACGCCTGATACTCGTGGTATCACTCTTTCTTTTGGATCTTTTGGTATCAAAGCTACAACAGCTTTCCGTATTCGTTCTAACCAGCTTGAGTCAGCAAGAAAGGTTCTTGCTCGTTCAGCTTCAAAAACAGGTCGTGTTTGGATTCGTATTTTTCCAGATCGTCCATATACACAGAAGGCTGCCGAGGTAGGAATGGGTAAGGGAAAGGGAGATCCTCAGGGTTATTGCTTTGAAGTTAAGCCAGGACGTGTTATCTTCGAGATTGATGGAGTTGAAGAATCCGTAGCACGTGAAGCTCTAAGAAAAGCTGGTACAAAACTTCCAGTAAAAACACGTATCATTTCACGAGACCAAGCATAGTCAATAAGTTTCAATAGATAAAAATAAATATATGTCAGAATACAAAGATAAAAATCAAAAAGACCTTCTAAAATCTCTTAATGAAAAGCAGACTAAGCTTGGTGAGTTTCGTTTTGGAACAGCAGGAAGTAAATCAAAAAACATTCGAGAAGGTAGATCACTAAGACGAGATATCGCTCGCATTAAAACAGAGCTTACTGTATTAGCTTCTAGCTCAACAAAATAATTTTATAAAATAAAAACATGACTGAGAAAAAAATAACAACTAAAAAGGTAGTAAAAGCAGACGCAAAAGTAGTTAGTAAAAAACACGTTCTTTCAGGTGTTGTTGTGTCTGATAAGATGAAGGACACTGTTGTTGTCTCAGTCACAAACTTTGTAAAAGCTCCAAAGTATGGTAAATACATAGAGCGTTCAAAGAAGTACAAGGCACATGATGCTGGAAATACAAAGAAAATAGGGGATAAAGTTCAAATTGTTGAGTGTCGTCCTATTTCAAAAGACAAGCATTTCACAATCGTGAAATAAAAATTTAAAATATTTATTAAACTAATTAACTACTATGATACAGCCACGATCAATCGTTCAAATAGCAGACAACTCGGGAGCCAAAATAGGCCGTATATTCAAAGTGCTTGGTAGCTCAAAAAAGCGATATGCTGAGATCGGTGAGCTTGTAGTCCTTTCAGTACAAAAAGCAGAGCCTCGTAAACAAGTAAAGAAGAAGGATGTTTTACAGGCCGTTGTTGTACGTCAAAGAAAGGCTTTTCGTAGAAAAGACGGTTCTTATATCAGATTTGACGAAAATGCAGTAGTTATTGTGGACAAGGTAAAAGGTGAGCCAATCGCAGGACGTATCTTCGGTCCAATTCCAAGAGAAATTTCAGAAAAAGGTTATCAGAAAATTGCTTCACTTGCACCAGAAGTCGTTTAATATAAAATTACTACCATGAATATCAAAAAAGGAGATAGCGTTATCATCATAACAGGTAAATACAAAGGCAAATCAGGTAAGGTTGCAAAAGCTTTACCTAAGAAAAGTTCCGTCGTTGTTGAGGGTGCCAACCTTAGAAAGCGACACAAGAAGCCAACACGTGGGGGACAGAAAGGTCAGATTGTTGAATATGCAGCTCCTATTCATGTTTCAAATGTAAAGAAGGCATAATAAAAATATGAAAACAACTACACCTACAATTAAAGAAAAAGAGAAAGGGCTATTCGATGCTCTTAAAGGCGATTTTGGTTTTACAAACAAACTACAGGCACCTCGTATAACAAAGGTTGTTCTTGGTGCTACAACTGGTTCTATTAAGGATCCAAAGAAGAAAGAACTAGTTGGTGACCGTTTGGTTAAGATTTCTGGTCAAAAGGTTTCTCCAAAAGCTGCTAAAAAATCAGTTGCCAGCTTTAAAATACGTCAAGGAGATCAAGTTGGTTACCAGGTAACATTGCGAGGCCTTAAAATGTACAGTTTCCTTGATAAGCTTACAAATATTGCACTTCCTCGTACTCGAGACTTTCGTGGTCTAAATCCTGCAGCTATTGATGATATGGGTAATTTCACTATTGGTATCAAAGAGCACACAGTTTTTCCTGAAACTTCAGATGAAGAACTAAAGGATGTCTTTGGATTTGCTGTTACAATAGTAACAACATCAAAAGATAAAAAATTAACTAGAATTATGTTAGAGAATCTAGGTTTTCCTTTCAAAAAAGAGGCAAAATAAATAAGAAATTAAAAACACCCCCTTCGCAAGATGGGGGTGTTTTTAATTAAATTTGTTTGTAACACATAAAAAACACTTAAATGACCCTAAATATTTGACTTTATATTGCTGTCCTGCTAGTATAAGCCGAAGCTCAATTGAGCTATTTTTTTAACCATCTATGGCAAAAACATCTGTAAAAGTAAGAGCATTAAAGGAACCTAAATTTGCAAGTCGCGTAGTGCGACGTTGTTTCCGTTGCGCACGTAAGAATGGCTATATGCGTGATTTCGGTCTATGCCGTATTTGTTTCCGTGAAGCTGCTAATGAAGGCCGTCTTCCAGGTATCAAAAAGTCATCTTGGTAATTTCAAAATTTTCAGAAATAGAAATCAAAAATTCCAAACAATAATTTAAAAACATGAGAGATCCAATCGCAGAACTTATAACAAAACTTAAAAACGCAAACATTGCTGGCAAAGAGACAGTATCTTTTCCATATTCAAAAATGCGTGAGCAGGTACTTAACACTCTTGAGAAGCGTGGTTTTGTTAAGAATATCGCGAAGAAGGGTAAGAAGGTAAATAAAGCTCTTGAGGCTACTCTAGTGTATGAAGACGGAAAGTCTCGTATTCAGGGAGTACTTCTTGTTTCAAAATATTCAAAGCGTGTTTACTACAAAGTTGCTGATATTAAACCAGTAAGAAATGGTTTCGGAGCGCTTATCATTACAACCCCACAGGGTATTTTGACAGACTTCGAAGCTCGTAAGGCAAAGGTCGGCGGTGAACCATTGTTTAAAATCTGGTAATTAACTGCCAATCAAATAGAACTAATAATTTCAAATATATGTCACGAATCGGAAAACAAATCATCGCCATGTCAGCAGGAACAGAAGCTAACCTTGATGGAAACACTCTTACTATTAAGGGTCCAAAAGGTGAGATTTCTCGTACATTTCGTGACTCTATCGCAGTCGCAATAGAAGGTGGTAATATTTCTCTTTCAACAAAAAGAAATGATATTGCAACACGTTCACTTTGGGGCACATACTCTTCTCACATTGCAAACATGGTAGAAGGTGTTGAAAAACTTTTTGTAAAGAAGCTCATCATTGAAGGTATTGGTTACAGAGCTGAAGTTTCAGGAAATGATATCACTCTTATCATCGGTTTTTCTCACCCTGTAAAAATCGCTATTCCTGCAGGACTTAAGGTTATTGTTGAGAAAAGTGTAATTACAATTACAGGAGTAGACAAAGAAACTGTAGGCGCTTTTGCTGCAACACTTCGTTCATGGAAAAAACCAGAACCATACAAAGGTAAGGGTATTAGATACGAAGGTGAAGTTATTCGCCGCAAGCAGGGTAAAAAATCTGTATAATCAATAAATAATATTCATTATTAAAAAAAGCCATGATTACAAAAAGCAAATCACAACAGAGAGAAAGACGACGTAAGCGTATTCGCGCTAAGGTTGTTGGTACAGAAGCTCGTCCAAGACTTGCTATTTTTAAGTCAAATAAAGCTATTTACGCTCAAATCATCGATGATGACAAAGGTGTTACATTAGCTTCTGCGACTTCTCTTACTCTAAAAGGAAAGACTAAAACTGATCAATCAAAACAAGTTGGTATTGCTGTAGCAAAAGCAGCTATTGCAAAAGGTATCAAGAAGGCAGTATTTGATCGAGGTGGTTTTATTTACACAGGTCGTGTACAAGCTTTAGCGGAAGGTGCTAGAGAGGGGGGTCTTGAATTCTAAATTTAAATAATTATTTTAACAGTATGACTACAAACGACACACAAAACACAAATCCAGTATCTGCTCCAGTTGCTTCAACTGCTGCTGCTTTTCCTGCACCTAATACAGGTTCTCCATATCGTGGAGGTGGCAGAGGAGGTCCTCAGAGAGGTGGAGATAGTCGTGGTGGTCCTCGTGGTCCTGGCCGTGGTGGTCCTAGAAGAGAGCCTCGCGCAAAGCCAGAGTTTGATCAGAAGATCATAAGTATTCGTCGCGTGACTCGTGTAGCATCAGGAGGACGCCGTTTCAGCTTCAGTGTTGCTATCGTTGCTGGAGACAAGAAGGGTCGTGTAGGAGTAGGTACGGGTAAAGCAGGCGATACATCTCTAGCTATTGAAAAAGCTCTAAAGAGTGCAAAGAAGCACATGATTACAATCAAGCATACAGCTGATATGTCTATCCCTCACGAAGTAGATGTAAAATACTCAAGTGCACGTGTACACATCATGCCAGCTAAAGGAAAAGGTTTGGTTGCTGGATCTGCTGTACGTATAGTACTTGAACTTGCTGGTATCAAAGACATCACAGCAAAGCTTCGTTCACCAAGTAAGAACCCTCTAAACATTGCTCAGGCAACTATCAAAGCACTTTCAACTTTGAAAGCTCGACCAGTAAAAGTTGCTAAATAAATTCTAATTTTAAATATATGCAGATACACAACATTAAGCGAAAAACAAAAAATAAGAAAAGCGTTTCAGTAGGACGTGGAGGTACTCGTGGTAAAACATCTGGCCGTGGTACAAAAGGACAGAATGCTCGAGCCGGACACAAAAAGCGTCCAGAACTTCGTGATATTATCAAGAAGATTCCAAAACTACGCGGACGAGGAAGAAACTCAAACCTATCTATAAACGATAAGCCTATTGTTGTTAATTTAAATGTTATCGAAAGAGATCTTAAAGATGGTGTTGTCATTACACCTTCACTCCTAGTTTCATCAGGTATTCTTTCAAAGTACAAAGGTAAGAATCCAGTAGTTAAAATTCTAGCATCTGGAGAGATTACAAAAAAAATCACTATCTCAGGATGTAAGGTGTCCGCAACTGCAAAAGAAAAGATCGAAAAGGCTGGCGGAAGCGTCAAATAATTAGCCGAAAGGTCAATAAATAAAACAATGAACACTTTTTTCCAAAAACTTAAGCTGGTGTTCCAAGACAAGAGTCTTAGAAACCGTGTTATCTTCATGCTCGCTTCACTAGTAGTGTTTCGTTTATTGGCAGTTATTCCTATCCCTGGTGTTGATATTGGAAAGCTTCAGGCTTTTTTTAACAGCAACCAGTTTTTTGGTTTACTTAATATTTTTTCAGGAGGTGGACTGTCAACTCTGTCTATCGTAATGCTTGGAGTTGGTCCATATATCACTGCATCTATTATTATGCAGCTTTTGACAATGATGTCTCCGTCTCTAAAAGCTATGTATCAAGAGGATGGGGAAGCTGGACGTAAAAAATTCAGTCAGTACTCAAGACTTTTGACTGTGCCTCTAGCTTTGATCCAGGGCTTTGGTTTTATTATTTTGTTAGAGCGTCAAGGAGTTCTTGGAACACTTGGAGGTATGTCTTTGATTACAAGTGTTATCTCAATTGTAGCTGGATCAGTACTTCTAATGTGGTTAGGTGAACTTATGACAGAGTTTGGAATCGGAAATGGTGTGTCTATGATTATTTTCTCAGGTATCGTTTCTCGTATTCCAACAGCTCTTAGTCAACTTGCTTACAGTTACACTCCAGCTCAAATTCCTTTGTATGTTGGAATCGTGATTGTTGCCCTAGCTGTCATTTTCCTAGTAGTTGTCATTACAGAAGCAGAGAGACCAATTCCTGTTACATATGCAAAGCAGGTACGTGGAAACAAGGTGTATGGAGGTGTTTCAACTTATCTTCCTTTACGTCTAAATCAGGCTGGAGTTATTCCAATAATCTTCGCTTTGTCTATTCTTCTCTTTCCTCAAATGATTTTTAATGTTTTGAGTCATGTTGGTAATGCTACTGTAAACGCAATTTCAAAAAATATTCTAGATATTATTGCTAATCAATGGGTATATGCTATTGCTTATTTTGTACTTGTTTTCTTGTTTACATATTTCTACACTGCAGTAACTTTTGATCCACATCAGATCTCAACAAACCTACAACGTGGAGGTGCTTTTATTCCAGGTATTCGTCCAGGTGATTCTACTTCAGAGTATCTTTCAAAGGTTGTGACTCGTATCACACTTGTAGGTGCGGTATTTCTAGGAGCTATCGCTGTTCTTCCAGTTATCCTTCCTTTGCTTTTCGTAGGTATTCCAAAGTCTATGGCGGTTGGAGGTACAGCCGTACTTATCGTGGTATCAGTAGTATTGGATCTTGTTAAAAAGATTGACGCTCAGGTTTCGATGAGAGAGTATTAAAACACAAATAAAAAAACGCCGGAACAATTGTTCCGGCGTTTTTTTTATTTGAACACTACTCAGTGGCTGTTTTCCAAGCCAAACCAAAAATCATTTTCATCATGCCGTGAATGATTTCATCTTCGATGATGACACCGATGACATTTTCCTTGCCTAGTTTTGTTATGGACACTTTATTTTTTCCATAGATTGTGAGTTCTGCTTCATACGGAAAGATTTCTTTAGAAACAAATTTTATCACAGGCCATATGTTTTTGCTGGTACCAGCAAAAACCGCTTCGTTGTAACCTCGTGCAGCTTTTGTATCAGGTATAATTGCTCGAGTGGTGATGCCGATTCTCTCTTTGCCTTTAATAAACTCACGAAGTTTGCCAGTAGGGAGGTAGTTTTGAAATTTCTCAGCATTTGAAAAAGCAAGCATTTCATATTTTTCATTTCCAGAAATCATATCCATACAAATATCGTAGACAGCATCAGGTCCTTCAAAGTAAAGCACACGTGGTTTGTTTGTTGTAAGATTAAATAACCCCTCAAGTTCTGGAATTAATTTCTTTGCTTTATCCATCTGATCTTCGGCTATTCGGACTTTGTCTTTTGCATAACGCATCAGTTTTTCTGGCTTATCTACCTGATAGTAAAGCTTATTCTTCTTTTCAATCTCATTTACTAGGCCTTTTATTGTCAGATCCAGAAGCACTTTGTAGACAGTGGTCCTTTTGAGCTTGGTTATTTCAGCTATTTTAGAAGGGAAGGCACCGCCAAGCTCTACCAAAGCAGCGTATATAAGTGCCTCTTTTTCTGAAAGACCAGCATTTTGGATTTGTTTAGATAGTTTGTTTTCCATATGTATGTGATTTATATAGCTAAATTGTACTAAATACCATGGATATTGTCAATTTAAACGGACAAAATATTTAAAACTAGAAATAATGTCTTATTTAAAGGCATTATTGTGTAATATTTTGACATATATAATGCACATATTTAAAATATGTTGTATAATATCGTTATAAATTAATTATTAAGATTTAGTAAAAAAATGAATAAAATTACAAAAGCAATTTTGGCCATAGTAGCTATCGCGTTAATCGTTTGGGGTATAGTGGCTATAGTAGAAAAGCCGTCCACTTCATCAACAAAGGCAACTGTTAAGATTGGTCTAGTTCTGCCAATGACAGGAAATGCCGGTTTCTTGGGTGAGTCTGCACAAAATGCTGCAGAGCTCGCTCTCAAAGATGCCGGTGTTACAAAGAATGACTATAAGCTGGTATTCGAAGATGACTCCTTTGATCCAGTAAAAACAGTAACAGCTGTAAACAAAATGATCAGTGTTGATCATGTAAGTTCTATCGTTACTTTTGGATCAGGTACAAGTAACGCAGCTAGTCCCATTACTGAGGCAAATAAAATTCCTCACTTTGGTCTAGCTTCTGATCCAACATCAGCAAAAGGTGATTATAACTATATTCACTGGACACCTCCGTTTAAAGAAGGTCAGCTTCTAGCGCAGGAGCTGGTTCGCAGAGGATATAAGAGCGTATCTATTATAGGTACAAATCATCCTGGAACTTTGGCAGTAACAGATTCTTTAAGGCAGGCTCTTCAGGGAACCGATGTGAAAATAGTTTCTTATGATTTAACAAATGTTGGTGATAAAGATTTCAAAACTGTCATCAATAAAGTGAAAACTGCAAATCCAGACATCATCGTCTTGGAACAGTTTTCACCCGAAATTGAAATCACCGCAAAACAAATCAAAGAGCTTGGTATTAAGACACCGGTTACTTCTGTAGAAACATTTGCATGGAGTAATCAGATAGGTTTATTTGAAGGGGATTGGTTTGTTGCAGATGCAAAAGTTTCACCGGCATTTGTTGCGGAGTACAAAGCTGCTTATGGTAAAAATCCAGCACCAGGTGCATCATATATATATGATTTAGTGACATTATTAGTGAATATACAGGAAAAGTCAGACAAACCAATTGCGGCAGCAGATATTCCTACAGTTCTAAATCAAATGGGCTCATACAACTCAGCACTATTTGGAAACGTGGCAATCGATAAAGATGGATTTTTCATCACTGATGCTTCGGTACAGATCATTAAGGATGGTAAGGCAGAGATGGTGAACTAATTAAACAGTAGGCAAAAACAAAAAAGCATTAGCGAAATACTCGCTAATGCTTTTTTGTTTTTACAAACTCTCCCACAATATCTCAAATATAGATCTGAATACGTCTACCATTGGGGGGATAGCGATGACTACACATAGAGCATCTACTTCAGGGCCCACAATTACAATTTTATCGTTGTAAATATCGATAGTACTTTTGAACTTGTACTTTTCTGGCATGTATTTATATTCACGGAGGAGAGATGTGTCGTTTTGACCTTCTTCACCCATTGAGTCACCAGACAAAAGTAGTTTTACTCGAGTGCTATTTTCCGCTCGCTTTTTTCTGAAGTCTAGAAAGAAATCACGATCAGTGTTTAACCAAGTCGAAGCACTTCCAATAATGTAATATTCTTTATTTTTGTATTCACTTAGGATTTCATCATAGAAAAGTTTAAGTTCATCTTTTGATTTGATGAATCTCACACCGTAAATACTCTTGTCGGTTTTGGCTAAGCCCTCTAGATAGGGGATTATTTTATTAAAAGACTTAATCTTTCTTTCAAAAAGAGTGCCTAGTTGTTGTGGTTTAACAGGATAAAAGAGTTTTTTACCTCCTTGTTCATAGACAGTGACTATTCCTTGGGAGATGAGTCTTTCGAGGATTGGATAGACCGTGGTCCTCTTTATATTTACTTCGCTAGCCAAAGATGTAGCGCTGCAGCCACCAGTTTTTAAAAGGCCTACATAAAGGTCTATTTCTTGCTCAGAAAGTCCCAAATCCTTCAATATATCTAGATAGTTATTAGTATTCATGTTGTTATTTTTTTACGACAGCTTACCTAAATATAGTATATCAGGCTAAAAATAAAGTCAATACCAGCTATACTTGTCTAAAATAGTTGACAATAGGCTAAGAATAGTATATAATGAACGTATTAAAATATTATAAATAAATCAAATAAGAAATTCATGACTAAAACAAATAAAATAATCATATGGGTCATAGCCATTCTAGCTGTAGTTGCCATAGCATTTGTGTTGAGCACACATAAAGCTTCTGCAGATAAAGTAGAGATTGGGGCATTGTTCCCATTAACTGGAGGCCTAGCTTCATATGGAGAGCCTGCCCAGAAATCTGCACAATTAGCCGTTGATGAAATAAATGCAGCGGGTGGTATAAACGGGAAACATCTCGAAATCAATTTCCAAGATCATAAATGTGATCCAAAACTAGCAGTGACTGCATATCAGAGTTTGCATAGCCAAGGTGTTAAAACTTACCTTGAAGTGGCATGTAGTGGCGCAGTACTCAGTGTTGCTCCACAGCTTAATGACTCAGTCCTTCTAGTGTCAGCGGCTACATCTCCAAAGATTAGTAAGGTTTCTCCTTATGTCTTTAGAAACTATGCTTCAGATGATAACGAGTCGAAACTTTTTGCAGACCAAATCATCAAGAGTGGATATAAAAATGTTGGTGTAATATTTGAAGAAACAGATTATGCAAAAGGACTTGAAGTTGACCTAGAAAAATATTTAGCAGGATCTGGAGTAAATGTTATCGCTGAAGGGTTTACAGCAAATTCTACAGATGTAAAGACACAAGTATCTAAAATCAAATCAGATAAGGTGGATGCGGTGTTTGTAAGTGTACAGACTGTCACAACAGGGGATGTAGTACTTGGAGAAATAGAAAAGCAGGGATACAAACCAGCAAATCTAATTGTGAATGAAAATATTCTAAAATCTTCGCAACTTCTTTCAAAGTACTCAAACCTTCTTGAAGGTGCAACAAGTGCGGACTACATAACAAATGACAATCCGGCTCTTACAAAAATGCTCGATGCTTACAAAGCGAAATACGGTGTTGATTGTCCTCAGAAAAACATTTGTGCCACAGTGTACGACAACGTATATATCCTGGCTGAAGCTATAAAGACAAATGGATATGATGCAAATGCAATCAAAACATATCTAGCTAGCTCAACGTACAATGGTTCCAGCGGAACAATCGGCTTTGACCAAAACAATGACAGAAGCAATGCAAACTATACATTGTTTAAAATAGAGGGATGGAAGGTGGTGGTGAAATAGATAATTAATTAATAAATTACCAAACAGAAAGCCCTAATCATAGGGCTTTTGTGTTAAAATATTGCTAATATATTCAGAAATAATTTATGGACATTATTCCTCAACTCGTTGCTAATAGTATTATTGCCGGAGCTTTTTATGCGCTTATTGCCCTTGGTTTCAATCTCATTTATGGCACTACAAAGTTTTTCAATTTAACTCATGGTGTCATTGCTGCAATTGGAGGGTATACCGTTTTCTTTTTAACTACAACTTTCGGCTGGAATATTTATGCATCAGCTGTTGTGGGAGTGTTCGTGGCAGGGCTTGTCGGATACCTTCTTGAGAAATCACTCTACAAACAACTACGAAAAAGAAAAGCATCACAGATGGTCTTCTTGGTGGCTTCACTCGGGGCATTTACCGCACTGCAGGCGGTCATTGCCATTATTTTCTCTAGTCAGTTTCAGACTTTATCTATTGGCTCATGGGACTTGCAAACATTTAACATTTTTGGAGGCATTATCACGGTAGTACAGTTGGTGACTTTGGTTTCAGCTATCGTTATCATGATTGTTCTCGGAATTGTTATGAGATGGACAATGTTTGGTAAAGCGGTGGAGGCAATCAGCGATGAAGAAGAAGTGGCAAAGGTGGTAGGTATTCACACAAACAAAATAATAGGTCGAGTATTTTTCATCGGGTCCGCGATTGCAGGCCTTGCTGGTATTTTGATCGGTCTTGATACAGGACTCGAGCCAACAATGGGAATGGGGCTTTTGCTCAAAGGGGTGATTGCTTCTATTATCGGAGGCATCGGAAATGTATATGGGGGAGTGCTCGGTGCATTCTTACTTGGGTTTATAGAAAACTTTGGTATTTGGAAAATATCAGGGGAGTGGAAGGATGCGATTGCTTTTGGTGTACTTATTATTTTTCTGCTATTTCGCCCACAAGGTATTTTAAGAAAATAGAGATGAGGAATTTGCAATAATAAAAACATGGAATATTTAATACACTTAGGAATACTCTTTACAATCTACGCGGGACTTGCAGTGAGTCTCAATCTTATTGTGGGGTACACAGGGCTCTTGTCTGTTACCCAAGCAGCATTTTATGGAATCGGCGCATATACTACTGCGATATTGATGACAGATCACGGTGTGAACTTTTTCCTTTCCATTTTGATCGGTATTTTGGTGTCGGGGCTAGTTTCACTTTTTATAGGTTGGATATTAAGCAGATTTAAAGATGACTATTATGCTCTGGTGTCGTTTGGTTTCAACATTATTGTTTATAGTATTTTTCTAAACTGGCAGAGCTTAACTCGTGGCCCGCTTGGTATTCCTGGTATCAACAAACCTGAACTTTTCGGAATAGATTTTTCTCGAAATATTAATTTCTTGATTTTGACCGTGATAATAATGGCTGCAATCTATGGCGTGTGTGCTTTTATAGTGCACTCATCTTTTGGCCGAGTACTTAAAGCTATTCGTGAAGATGAGAAAGCTATCAGCATCTTCGGATACAATACATCTACATATAAACTTGTGATTTTTGTAATCTCAGCAAGTATTGCTGCAGTTTGTGGATCACTTTTTGCAAGCTACATTACTTTTATTGACCCATCTACTTTTAGTTTGAACGAATCTATTTTTATACTCGCTATGATTATCCTTGGCGGTCTTGCGAACCTTCGCGGCTCATTACTTGGCGCTTTGTTTTTGATTTTGCTTCCAGAGATTTTACGTTTTGTAGGTTTTCCAACTGATGTTGCCGCACAAATGCGAGAGTTGGTTTATGGATTGATCTTGGTTTTACTCATGTTGTATAGACCACAGGGGATATTGGGGGAGTATAAGTTATAATAAAATTATGCCTATACTACAGACAAAAAAACTAACAAAGAAATTCGGAGGCATCAGTGCTTTGAATAATCTTTCTATAGAGTTTGAAGCTGGAAAAATTACTGGAGTGATTGGTCCTAATGGATCTGGTAAGTCTACCTTGGTAAATGTTTTGACCGGTCTTTTGCCGATAACTTCAGGCAGGATTATTATTGCAGACTCTACTAGTCTCAAAAAAATAGCAGCCCATGAAATGCCATCTTTTGGTATCACTAGGACTTTTCAGGAAGTACGACTTCTTGAGCAGATGACGGTGCTCGACAACATCTTGGTTGTAATTACAAAGAGAAATGTTATCGGTGCTTTGTTTGAAAAACATAAAACTCATTATCTTAAAATTGCAGAAAATGTTTTGGAAAGATTAGGTTTGTGGGCAAAGAGAGGCGAGCTCGCAGTCAACCTGTCATATGGACAAAGAAAACTTTTGGAAATTGCTCGAGTGCTTGCCATGACTGAGGCTGAGTCTACAGATGTAAAAATATTTTTCTTTGACGAGCCATTCGCAGGTCTTTTTCCTGAAATGGTAAAGCTCGTGGTGTCTGTGATGAAAGACTTGAAACAAAAAGGTAAGACCCTGGTGCTCATTGAACACAATATGGATTTGATCCGTGAACTTTCAGATAAGGTGATTGTGATGGATAGTGGAGAATTGCTAGCAGAAGGATTGCCTGAGGAGGTGCTATCCAGAAGAGATGTGATAGAGGCGTATTTGGGGGAGTAAATAATTTTAAAAAACTTTTAAATAAAATAAATTATAAAATGTCTACCGACCTCAACAAACAAAAAGAAATAATGCTAGAGCTCAGAAATATTCACGTGCACTACGGTGGGGTCAAAGCTCTGGATGGATTTTCTGCACAAATAGATGAAGGGGAGATAGTGGCTTTTATGGGCCCAAACGGGGCAGGAAAGTCTACAGCTTTAAAAAGTATATTTGGTCTCGTACCTATGTCAGAAGGGGAAATTGTTTGGAGGGGTAACAAAATCAATAATCCAAAACCACATGAAATGGTTCCACTTGGTATATCTTTTGTGACACAAGGTAAGAGGGTTTTTAAACATCTCACCGTGAAAGAAAATTTGGAAATCGGAGGTTTCGGACTAAATAATAAATCTCTTTTAAAGGAAAGAATAAAGGAGGTACTTGAACTTTTTCCAGCTCTCGTGCCAAAGATCAAACAAAAAGCTGGTCAGCTTTCGGGAGGACAACAGCAAATGGTAGCTATAGCTAGAGGGCTCATTACTGATCCTCGTTTACTTTTGCTTGATGAGCCGTCTCTTGGCCTAGCACCAAAAGTAGTCAAAGAAGTTTTTGAAAAAATTCAAGAAATAAATCAAAAAAGAAATACTGCAATCATTGTGGTGGAGCATAATCTCAAATCACTTTTACCTATTGTACATCGAGCCTATGTTTTGGATAAGGGAAAAATGGTCAAACATGGTGAGCCAGATGAACTAATGAAAACTAAGATTTTAGAAAAGGTGTTTTTAGGCGCACTTATCTAATTTTCTGTCTTTACTAAAATAACTCGACTTAGCATTATCTAGTACCATTTTTTCGTGTTTTCTGTATAATGGCCTCATGAATTCGTCAACAGACAATATCTCCGCTGGTCAAAGCACCGGTTTCAAAAAGGAGCCGTTAACCTTTATTTTTATTGGTAGATCAGGATGTGGTAAGGGTACCCAGATTGATCTTCTGACTAAGTTTATAAAAAACGAAGAAATTAAATCTGCCAAAAATATAGAAGATGAAACTGGTTTTGCCCCAGAACCAAGAGAAATTTTTGCTTTGGAAACAGGCGAGAGTTTTCGTCACTTTCTAGATAATACTGGAAAATATGGCAACACCCCTCAAACTGCCACCCAAAAAATTGCTAGTGATGTATATAGTTCAGGTGCAAGACAGCCAGATTTTTTGGCAATATGGATGTGGGCAGATGCAATGGTGGAAAAATTTAACTTAGACAGTCATTTGATTGTTGACGGAAGTCCTAGATCATTAGACGAAGCAAAAATTCTTGACACTGCTATAAAATTTTATAAAAGGGAAAATCCTTTTGTTGTGTATCTTAATGTTTCGCAGGAATGGTCACGTAAACATTTACTTTCCCGAGGCCGTGAAGATGATATTGATATTGCTATGATTCAAAAACGTCTTGATTGGTACCAGAAAGATGTTATCCCTGCAGTTGATTTTTTTAAAGATAATGATGGGTATAATTTTTTGCAAATAAATGGTGAGCAGCCAATAGAAAAAGTTCACAGAGATTTAATTAATGAGATTTTGGCTAGAGCTTAAATACTTAAATATTAGAATAAAATTTTAAAATGATCACTATAAAAAAAGAGGAGGATATAGTTAGATTGAGAAAAGCAGGTAAAATTTTGGCTGCTATGCTTGTTGAGCTATCAAAAAAAACATTACCTGGCGTCAGCACTCTTGATATTGATAATTATACAAATGAGCTTTGTAAAAAATACGGAGTAGTTCCTGTTTTTTTAAATTATAAACCGTATGGAGCTTCTAGACCTTTTCCAGCAAGTATTTGTGTCTCAATAAATGATGAAATTGTTCACGGTATCCCAAATGAAACTCCACGTACTTTTAAGGAAGGGGATATCGTTTCATTGGATATGGGTGTTTCCTATGAAGGTATGATAGTTGATAGTGCCACCACAGTTGGTGTTGGTAAAATAGATGAGGCAGCTCAGAGATTACTTGATACAACACGCGGGTCGTTGAAGGCTGGCATAAAAGCTGCTGTTTCTGGAAGCCGCACAGGAGATATTGGTTTTGCTGTTGAAGATTTTGTAAATAATGAATCAAAAATTTTTGCAGAAAAAACTGGTTTAAAAAAGATTAAACCATTTGGTATTGCAGAAAATTTAGGTGGGCACGGAGTGGGGTATGAAGTACACGAAGATCCATTTGTACCAAATTTTGGAAAAAAGAATCAAGGGCCAATTTTAAAACCTGGTATGGTGATTGCGATTGAACCAATGTTAAATGAAGGAACCGATCGGATTATGATTGGTCGTGATGGTTGGGTTTACCAAACACTCGACGGTAAACGCAGTGCACATTTTGAACACACAGTTCTAATAACCGACAAAGGTCCTGAAATTCTTACCGCATAAATATATTTTGTATTTTAATTTTGCTATACTGTAAGTAATGGAATCTCGTTTTTTACCAGAAACTTCAGTGGATGCTTCTACTGTGAATAAAAAGTTTCAAACTCCAGAAGAGGAGTTGGTATATCTCCGTGGGCAAGTAGCTGAAAAAGAAAAAGCTTTGTTTGAACAAGGTATAGAAAATAAAAGAGAGGATGTTATTAAACATCAAATTTCTACATACAAAGATAATAGTCCAGAGAATTTTTTACATGAATCATTTAAAATTCCTGATTCAAGTGTAGGTGAAATACTTCTTGATCTCGCTCCAGAAAGTCACGATAAACAAATAGAAGGCCTCATACATATATTATATGAAAAGGGTGTAATGAACGCTCTTTCTGTTGTTGAGGCTTTAAACAATCCACATCTTGAGGATGATTTTCATCGTTTTCTTGTTGAGTACATGAAAAAAGGTTTTCCGGTGAATGGCTTAAAAGAAGGTTCTAATTTTAGTAAATCTTTAAAGCACACATTGTTTGAAGTGTCTCTTCCTGAGGCTCAAAAATCTGAACAAACAAAGCAGCTTAAAGAAATTCTTTCATCTATGGAGCAGTTTTATGCCGGAATGCTTTCTGTTCAAGGTAAAAATCGTGACGATCATTTTTCTATTGAGCTTGCCATAAAACAAGACAGTCAAGAATTTATATTTTATGTTTCTGTTCCTGATGACAAAATTGCTATGTTTGAAAAACATGTGCTTTCTATTTTTTCATCAGCAAAACTGATAGAACAAAAGGATGATTATAATATTTTTAATCCAAACGGGGTTGCTTTAGGTTCTACCGCTGATCAATCAAAAAATCCAATTTATCCTATAAAAACATATCATCAGTTTGACTATGATCCTTTAAATATGGTTTTGAATGCATTTTCAAAAATCAAACATGAAGGGGAGGGGGCAGCAATACAAATAATTATTAAGCCACGTTCAGACTATTATGTAACTAGATACAAAGATGCCCTTGAAGAAATAAACAAAGGTGTGCCTTTAAAAAAAGCTATTGATATACGTCACTCTATTGGTGGAGAGTTTGCAAAACTCGGCAAGGAACTCACCAGTGAATTTGGAAAAGAATTTGCTGGAGCATTGTTCGGCTCAAAGAAAAAGGATAATGATAAAAATCCAGTAATAGATGAGATTGCCCTTGAAAATATAAAAAATAAAATATCGACGCCAATTGTTGAGGCTAATATACGCATAGTTGTTTCTGCGGAAAATCGAGCCCGTGCCAATGAGATTTTGAATGACATTGAGTCATCTTTTAACCAGTTTGAAAATACTTTAGGAAACACCTTAAAGTTTAAAAAAGTTGAGAAGGCGGCAGATCTTACAAAACTTATTAGAGCCTTTTCTTTCAGAACTTTTAGTGATTATTTGGCTGGCACACTTGCATCAGAAGATCCATCGGGTCGCGCACTACCACTGTCCCTTAGTGAGATTACCTCCATGCTACATTTTCCTGGTGAAAGTGTTGTTTCTACTCCTCAGCTTAGACAGTCAAAATCTGGCACAGCTTCAGCCCCACTTGGTATGCCTCACGAGGGAGTTTTGCTTGGTGTAAATAAACATAGAAATCTTGATACAAATATTTTTATTACACCCGAGGACAGACTTAGACATTTTTATGTTATAGGTCAGACAGGTACTGGAAAGACAACTATGCTTAAAAATATGATTATTCAGGATATTAAGAATGGTGATGGTGTCTGCTTCATTGATCCTCACGGCTCAGACGTGCAAGACATTTTAGCTAATATTCCTCCTGAACGATATGAAGATGTGATTTACTTTGATCCAGCTCACACAGCACGACCAATGGGGCTTAACATGCTCGAATACAATCCAGAGTCACCAGAACAAAAAACTTTTGTGGTGAATGAGCTATTTAGTATTTTTCAAAAACTATACGGCGGAGTACCGGAGTCTATGGGCCCTATGTTTGAACAATATTTTCGAAATGCCACAATGCTTGTGATTGAGGATCCAAGTACAGGCTGTACTTTGCTTGATGTGTCACGTGTGATGGCTGTAAAAAGTTTTCGTGATCTAAAAATTTCTAGATGTAAGAATCCTGTTGTTGTTCAATTTTGGAAAGAGATTGCTGAAAAAGCCGGGGGAGAGGGAGCTCTAGCAAATATGGTCCCTTATATCACAAGTAAATTTGACGTATTTTTGGCCAACGAAATTATGCGACCAATTATTGCCCAGGAACAATCAGCTTTTGATTTTCGTGAGATTATGGATAACAAGAAAATTTTACTTGTGAATCTTTCAAAAGGAAGGCTCGGAACTATCAACTCAAATTTGTTAGGTCTTATTCTTGTAGGAAAAATATTGATGGCTGCACTTTCTCGTGTGGATTCATTTGGAAAAAAAGAGCTTCCACCTTTTTATCTATATATAGATGAGTTTCAAAATATTACTACTGACTCTATTTCAGTCATATTGTCTGAGGCTCGAAAATACAAGCTTTCTCTTACAATTGCCCATCAGTTTATTGCTCAGTTGGATGAAAAGATAAAAGATGCAGTATTTGGAAACGTAGGTTCTATGGCGGTCTATCGTGTGGGGTCTGATGATGCTGAATTTTTAGCAAAACAGTTTGAGCCTGTATTTACCGCTCAAGACATAATGGGTATCGATAACTTTAATGCATATTTAAAAATACTAGTAGAAGGTAAACCTGTCCGCCCTTTTAATATTGAAAAATCAGGTTTTCCACCAAAAGGCTCATCAGAAGTTGCAGAAAAATTGAAGGAACTCTCATATTTAAAATTTGGCCGAGCGCGTGATGAAGTTGATGAAGAAATTCTAAAGAAATATAAAAAGGAACCCGTTGTGACTTCTAATCCGCTAGAGGTGTTTAAGAAGTAGACGTTTTCTGTTTTTAAGTTGTATTTTTGTTAGCAATATTTTTTATTGCAATTGTTTTAATTGTCGTGATAAAATATTTTTATGAAATGTTTAACCCCCACCCACCTCCAATCAATCAAATTAACAATGTATTTGATAGCATTAACAATCTTCGCATTCACTACAGCAGCATATACTCTAGCCTGGACAGGTCCAACAGTTGCTCCAACAGGAGGGAACACTTCAGCTCCTCTAAACGTTACA
>CAINVO010000022.1 GCA_903854195.1 uncultured bacterium
AAAATAATCAGTTAAATATAAAAGCGACAAACTTAGATCTAGGTGTTGAAATCAACATTCCTGCAAAAATAGAGGTTGAGGGGATTGTTGCGGTACCAGGGTCAACTCTAAATAGTTTTCTGTCAGGTCTCCCTCAAGAAAAAAACGTAAAGCTTGAAATAGTAGAAGGTTCTTTAAACGTCTCCTCATCAAGGGTAAATGCGTCAATAAAGACATATCCAATCGAGGACTATCCTATTATTCCAAAAGTTCTTGAAGGAAAGACAATGAGCCTTCCTGTTAAGGACTTTGTAAAAGGTTTGAAGTCTGTTTGGTACAGCTCTGCTATTTCAAGTATGAAACCAGAATTATCCAGTGTGCTTGTAAAAGCTGATGATGGTTATATGGTTTATGTTGCAACTGACGCCTTTAGACTTGCTGAGAAAAAAATAAAAGCAAAAGATACAGGGTCTTTTACTCAAACATTGATACCTTTTAAAAATGTTGCTGAAATTATACGTATTTTAGACGGGGTGGAAGGTGATGTTGAAATAAAATCAGACACAAATCAACTTTCTTTGAGTACGGAATCAATCTATATCTTTTCCAGAACAGTCGAAGGTGTCTTTCCTGACTATAAACAAATTATTCCAAAGGAAACAACAACAGAGGTTATCGTTCTTAAACAAGATTTTATAAGTGGCTTAAAACTCTCCACAATCTTCGGAGACGCATTTAACCAGGTAAACCTAGCTATCGACCCCTCGACTAAGAATTTTCAGCTTACAACAAAAAATAAAGACATCGGAGAAAATAAAAATACCTTAAGTGCTACTCTAAAAGGGGAGCCGTTGGTTATTAATTTTAATTACAAATATATTAACGATTGTTTTCAATCTATAGATGCAGAAAGTTTATCCCTTTCCTTTTCAGGTTTAAACAAAGCTCTAGTTATAAAAGGCTACAACGATACTTCTTTTATGTACCTAGTAATGCCAATGAATAAATAAAAAAATGATAGGTGTATTTCAATTACTTCAAAAATATCAAACTTTTAAAGACGGAAAGTCTGAACGTGAGAAGCTTGCTACTACTTTGTCTGAACATATAGGCTTTCAATTGACCAACAAAGATCTTGTTTTGAAAGATGGTGTACTTTTGA
Organism: uncultured bacterium; assembly: GCA_903854195.1. GTDB lineage: Bacteria > Patescibacteriota > Minisyncoccia > Phycocordibacterales > CAINVO01 > CAINVO01. The sequence goes on from CAINVO010000022.1 coordinate 1,142, forward strand.
TAAAAACCCACCCAGCTGTAAAAAACGAAATTTTTCTAAAAAAAGCTTCAATTATATGTTTTTTAAATAATTCTCTTGTTGGTGCGAGTATAAAAGATATTAAATAGTTTGGTTGTTTGGAAGGGTATTTTGAACAGGTTGAGACGGTTTGTTTACAGTAATAGTTATGTTTGAAGATCCTCTTTTTCCTAAACTATCTGTTGCAACTGCCTGTATGTTGTAAGTTGTTTGTCCCGCCTCTATGTCATTTGGAACGAATGAGAAGGAAAAATTTCCTTGAGTTGCAGAACCAACAAGGTTGTTGTTTATATAATAATCAACTTTTGATAAAGGGTTTTGGGAATTTTTTATAATATTTAAAATAACTCTTATATCTCCAGATAACATTATATTGTTTGGAATGTTACTAGACAGAGATATTTGAGGCCCTGCTGGGTCATTAAATATATTTGTGATTGTGTTTGAATTTGTTTCAGCAACTGTAGAAGGAAGAGAGCCTGGTGATGTTGAATTGAACCATTTTTGAATCCCGTATTCCCAAAGATGAAACTGAGGATCGTTTCCAGGGTTGTTTGGTACTGGCCCTGTTGGATTGTTTTTATCAACCCAGAAAAGTTCAGAATGAACATCTGATCCACCATTACCCCATAAACCTCTCAAATAAGGCTTTAAATCAGGACTTGTTGGGTCTGGTGGGGTAAAAGATTCGTCGGGAACTTTTGTTAGAGCGTAGTCCATAAACTGTTTCCACATAGGTACCGCGATAGCAGCTGAAGCTTTTTGAACCATGGGTGTATTGTCGTTGTTTCCCATCCATGCGCCAACAACAATTGCTGGTGTATACCCAAGAATCCAAGCATCGCGAGAGTCATTGGTCGTACCTGTCTTCATGGCTACTCTTTTTCCATTAAAGTAATTGGGACCAAAAACAGGAGAGCGAACAGCATTGTCTGACAAAATATCATTTATGAGTTCCATTGGTTGTTCTGGCTCAACTGTTTGAGAAGAAGTAGCAAATTTTTCTAGGTCATTTCCAGATTGATCTTGTATTTCTAATATTCCAGTTGGGGAGTTTCTTACTCCGTTTTGAGAGAAAACCCCATAAGCACTTGTCATATCCAACAGAGAAACTTCTCCACCTCCCAGTACAAGAGTAAGTCCGTATTGGTTTTTGTCCCCTAATCCTTGGACACCCATTTTTGTTGCCGTGTTTATTGAGTCATTTATACCTGCTAGATATAGAACTTTTACCGCTGGAATGTTTTTTGATAGAGCTAATGCTGTTCGGAAACTCATTAAACCAGAGAACTCATTGTTAAATTCAGTTGGGGAGTAACAAGTTGCTCCTGATGATAATGGTTGGCTGTCAACACTACATGTTGTAGAAAATTCTGTTGGAACGTCAAAAATTGCAGTATCAGGTGTGTATCCTTTCATAAAGGCTGTTGCATAAACAAAAGGTTTGAAAGATGATCCTGGTTGTCTGTGGGCTGTTGCAACGTTAAAGTTTCCATCAATTGTTTTGTCGAAATAATCTCTGGAACCAACCATAACTAATATTTGTCCATTTGTTGGGTTTATTGCCACCATCGCCCCGTTGCTAGCATTTAATGTTTTTTGATTTTGAAGAACATAATTTTTCAAAACCTCCTCAGCTTTTTGTTGTAAGTCATAATCAAGAGTGGATATTACTTTCATTCCACCTTGTAAAATAGCCTGTTCTCCATATTTTTTAACCAAGTAATCTCTAATAAACATCACAAAGTGGGGGGCTTTTATTCCACCTACAGCCCCTTGGTTGAAAGTAACATTTTCTTTTATTGCAGCGTCATATTCAATCTGTGTTATCAGTTTTTGTTCCTTCATTTTTTCCAAAACAAGGTTTTTTCTAGTTACTAAATCCTTTTTGTTTGGACCAAATGGAGAATAATAGGTTGGTGCCTGTGGTAAAGCTGCAAGATATGCCGCCTCTGCCAAAGTTAGCTTTGAGGCATCTTTACTAAAATATGCCTGACTAGCTTCTTCTACACCATAAATGTTTCCACCATACGGCATATTGTTTAGATAAATGTTCAAAATGGTGTCTTTGTCTGCAACTTGTTCAAGTTTGATGGCCAATACCCATTCTTTTATTTTTCTTGAAATAGTTTTGTCTCCAGACAATAAAGAATTTTTAACGACTTGTTGAGTTATTGTTGAGCCACCTTGTGAAAAATGTCTAGTTGTAATATCTACAAGCAAAGAGCGGATTATTGAGGTAGGCTCTATTCCTTTATGGTTGTAAAAGTTGTTATCTTCGATTGCTACTGTAGCTTTTTTGATATAAGGAGATATTTGATCAAAGGGGACAACTGTACGTCTAACTTTTTGGTTGAGGTCGTAAAGCATTACTGTGCCTGTGCGGTCGTATATCTTTGTAGATTGGCTGACTAAGCGATCGTCAAAAGAGCTTAAGTCTGGGGTTTTTAGACTCGCCGCCCAGATGAAAAAAACACCACCGAAGATAAACATTATTATTAAAAAAGCCCCAAAAAGGGCGAAAAAGAAGCGGAATTGAAATAGTTTACGTACTTCTTTTGAAAGTCTCTCAAGCATTTTAAAAATTCTACCCCAACCTTTTTTTGATTTCATATTTTTCACAATCCAAACAAAAAAACGCCACATGTTTTGGAGCTCTTCTGTTAGATTTTTTATAAATTTACCCATAAGTCTTTGTATGGTGAATATGGTATCACAACCAAAAGACTTTTGTTTGACTAAGCCTCGTCCCCTAGAAAGTCCATTTCAAAGCCAGTTTCATCTTCTTCTTCTCCTGCGGGTACAAGAACGGGTTCTTCTTCGATTGCCCCATCTTCCAAAGGTGCTTCAAGTTCGTCTTCCTCAATTTCCAAAATAGGTGTTGTTAAAGGATCAATGTTTTCTTCTGTGTCGTGTGAAAATGCTTCGCTCATATTTCGATACTTAATTTAAAATTTATAATTTCTTTAAAACTATTTAATAACCGTTAGTTTGTATTTGTATCAAAATATATATTTTATGCAAGTTGTGGATAACGGTTGGAAAGCGACAATACTATTAATTTATATTTTATGCAAATTTTTGAGTTTTTTATATGTTTCTGCTGTATGCAAAATGTGTTAAACCAAGAGCGATTGCATCATATTCATCATCATGTTTGATTTCTTTATTTATGTTAACAAGAAGGGGAATCATTTTGATTATTTGTTTTTTATCTCCAGATCCATGGCCAGCTACAGCCATTTTTACTTGTAATGGTGTATATTCAAAAACTTTTAATCCAGCACAAGAGGCTTCGTAAATGACTACGCCTCGTGCCTCTGACACCATCATTGCTGTTTTTTGGTTGTTAGTAAAAAATAAAGTTTCTATTGAGAGTGCCTCTGGGGAGTATGTATTAACAACTTTTTTTATTTCTTGGCCAATTAATTTTAAGCGTTCGTGAAAAGGTATGTTTGCTTTTGTCTTAAAACAATCAGAATAAATAAGTATCTCTTTTTTTTCACCAACAACTTTTTCCAATATAGCTATTCCTAAACGTTCATATCCCGGATCTATGGATAGTATTTTCATTTGGTAAGAAATCCTTTTGTGGATTTTTAGTAATTTTTATTGTTTATTCAGCATTTGTAAAAACAGACTGAACTTCGTCATTGTCTTCTAGAGATTCGACTAGTTTTTCAAGTTCTGAAAGATCCGAATCCTCAAGTGGGGTCGTGGTTTTTGGTAGCCATTCCATGCCTTTTTTCTCAAATGCCCATGTTGCGGAACCAATGCCAGCCAAGGTTAAATTGAATTTTGAAAGAATGTGTTTTATTTCTTGGGCCGCTTTGTTTCTGTTTTCTGTAAGTGCTTCAATAATTAAAGCGCAACCACCAGGGCCATATGCTTCGTATGTGATAGCCTCCATTGCTACAGATCCAGCCTCAGTTCCTTTTTTTATAGCTCGCTCTATAACATCTTTCGGAACATTTTCCTTTTTAGCTTTTTCTATAATTGCGACCAATGATGGAGATGTTGTATTTCCAGAAGTTTTTTTAGATTCAGTGGAAATAAGTCTGGCATATTTAGAGTAAACTTTGCTTTTTTGAGCATCGGTTGTGCCTTTTTGTCTTTTTATTTGAGACCATTTATTATGTCCTGACATAGTGACATTCTTAACTAAAAAAAACTTTTTGTCCATTGTATAAAAAACAAACCCCACAACTCCAAAAGGAGAGCGGGGTTCTTGTTGTTTTATTTTCCAGAAGAAAGTAGGTTGAATTTATTTGTTTGCAATTAAATCGCTAATATCTTCCATAATGCTGGACAAATCCCAACCAGAATTGGAAAAATCAGTTGTTCCAATATTCACAGCTTCGCTGTGATCGTGGTAAGCACTTATGGGAAAAGATGACACGATGGTTTTTCCAAACTGTCGCTCTTCTTTGTTTTTATGGGGCCCGATGAGATGTCCAACAGTTTGGGCCCCAGAGCAAAGTGCTTCGCTTTGTGCTTTTTCAATAAAAGCAGGGGGTAGGGTGGTGTTGTCGATCAGGACAACATCAAACCCAGAATGACCAATAACCTTTTCAATCGTATGAACAAGGTGCACTGTGTCCTCAAGCCGGCAGCGGCCCAAGTTAAACTTATTACTCGAAGCCTCGCTAGTAAATACCAATACATTCATAATCAAGGTTTAATCTGTTTCCAACCATAATATATAAAAATGACATTGTCAAAAACAAAAATTGAGTCAGGAATTTTTTTAGTGCGTCTATAATAAACGATTTTGTTGTTCTATGGGGTAGTCTATTTCTAAATGTTTGTACCCATTTTCTGTAACAACCCTTCCGCGAGGTGTGCGTTCTATAAAACCAATTTGAATAAGGTACGGTTCATTATATTCTTCGATGGTGGCTTCTTCCTCGGAAAGTGCGGCGGCTAATGTGCCGAGGCCGACGGGCCCACCTTTAAATTTTTCAATGATTGTTTTTAGAAGGTTTCGATCAGATAGTGTGAGTCCTTGATGGTCTATTCCAAGAAGCTCCAATGCTCGGTCAACCATCTCTTTGGTAAGTCCACTTTTATTTACTTGTGCAAAATCTCTACAACGTTTTAAAAGATAGTTTGCGGTACGAGGAGTGAAGCGGCTTCTTTTTGCAATTTCGAAAACACTACTTTCATCTGCTTCAACATTTAAAATTTTTGATGAGCGTTTTATGATTTGAGCAATTTCCTTATCAGTATAAAATTCAAGACGAAAAACTCCACCAGAAAAACGTGAACGGAGAGGGGAGGAAATGAGAGCCACACGTGTTGTTGCTGCAATTAAAGTAAAAGGAGGAAGCTCGAGTTGTATTGTGCGAGCTGATGGACCTTTTCCAATAATAATATCTAAGACACCAGACTCCATGGCAGGATAAAGCACCTCCTCTATTGATTTATTTAGTCTGTGAATTTCATCAATAAAAAGAATGTCTCCTGCAGAAAGGTTTGTAAGGATCGACGCCAGGTCACCAACTTTTTCTATAGCAGGTCCTGATGTCACTTTCATTTGTGCACCAATTTCTTTTGCAATAAGGTGGGCAAGAGTAGTTTTTCCTAGTCCTGGAGGTCCATAAAAAAGAACATGTTCTGGTGGGTGATTTCTCTCTTTGGCGGCCGTAAGTAAGATGTTTAGGTTATCTTTTATGTTTTTTTGGCCAATATATTCATCCCAAACAGAGGGTCTTAATGTTTGGTCGAGAAACTTCTCATCGTTGTCTTTGCTTGACATATAAATATTTTTATGCTAGGATGTAACACGAACTAAACAGAGACATGATTTTATTGTACAGTGTGTCTCTGACTTATTTTCTTTAAAACAGCTTCACAAATCTCTAAGCAATTAGACCTTCGGTCTACTAATGTTTCTTGAAGGACGTCCTGGTTGTAACCTTGTGTTACTTACTGGGGTTATCCTAAAAGCCTCATTTAACTTTTGGTGTTATTATTGAAAGAATTGCTTAGAGATTTTTGCAGCTGTTTTTTATTATCTATCAACTACTTACGTAGCCTCTGCAAATTAAGAACTCATCTGCTTTTAAGCATACCCTTTGGGGCTAGTCGGGTCAATTGACACCGCCATCTTCAGTGTGTTGCACCAAATCTGGCTCTAGTCCTAGATCAACTACACGCTCGAGTTCGTCAAAAGATGTAACTCCTCTCAATACTTTTATTACCCCATCTTGTTTCATATTGTAAATACCCTGTGGTTTTGCGGCGGCTTTGATTTCTCTTTCACTTGGATTTTGTTCAACCACAGACTCAATTGTTGAATCACTTAAGATAGCTTCGTACACACCAATACGTCCTTTAAAACCCGTATTGTTGCAAGATAAACATCCAGGAGATACAAAAACTTTTGTTGGGATTTCTTTAAATTCCTCAGGTCTGATGGTACTTAATACTTCATTTACTAAAGGCATCCTTTCTTCTGGGATGGGTATTTCTTTTATACAAACAGGGCAGAGTTTTCTTACAAGTCGCTGAGCAAGTGCAACGTGTATTGCGGATGTTAAAACTTTTGGGTTCATTCCAAGATCTATAAGGCGAGGGAAAGCTCCAGCCGCATTGTTTGTGTGAAGAGTTGAAAATACAAGGTGACCCGTAAGAGCTGCGTCAATAGCAGTTGCAGCTGTTTCTCCGTCTCGAATTTCTCCAACCATGATGATGTCTGGATCTTGTCGGAGTACTGATCGGAGTCCTGCTGAAAAGGTATAACCTTTTTTATCATCCACTTGAGTCTGAACGATTCCAGGTAAATGATATTCAACTGGGTCTTCAATTGTAATAATTTTATATTCAGGGTTTTGGATGCGACGCAAAAAAGAATAAAGAGTTGTTGTTTTTCCTGATCCCGTTGGTCCTGTTGTTAGGATCATTCCGTCTGGTCTTTCGATTTCACGCTCAAGAATTTTGAAAAGGCGAGGCTCAATACCAAGTTCCTCTAAGGGTACAGTCAAAGATTTTGGATTTAAGAGACGCATAACAATGGATTCACCGTATGCACCAGGAATAAGTGATGTACGAATTTCAATGTCGTTTGTAAAAATTTGAATACTAAAGCGCCCATCTTGAGCCGCTTCTTTAACGTTTAGTTTAAGTCCTGACAAAAGCTTAATACGAGAAAGAAGAAGATTGTATGTTTCATTATCAAATTGAATAATTGGAATGAGTACTCCATCAAGTCGGTAACGTATACCTGTATATTCTTCTTCAGGCTCTATGTGAACATCAGAGGCTTTTGTGGAAAGAGCACCAGCCATAATAATTACAAGCACCCGAGATACTCGGTATGCCCTTTTCATTGAAAGAGCCTCTTGTATTAATTTTTTTATGTCCTCAACACTTTTAACGTTTTCTGTGAGTTTTTGGATTTCCTCGCTTGAAATATCTAGTGCACCGGCCTTTGTTTCCATTGCGAAAGATATTTCTTTGTATCTTTCCCAAGCCTTTTCAAGGCTAAGATGGGAGACCATAATTTCTGAAACTATATAGCCTTTGTCCCCAAGTGTTTTAATTTGGTCTTTAGATCCTTGGTTGTTTGGAGAAAGAACGGCCACACTCAACTTTTTTCCTAATATCTCAAAAGCTGCAATGCTGTTTGCGCGTGCGTCTACTTCTGGAATTAGTCTGAGGGCGTCTGTGTTTATTGGTGTACGACTAAGATCTGCATAAGGAACCTCATATTTTTTAGAAAGTATCTCTGCAAGTTCCTCCTCTTCTTTTCTACGAAGCTCATTTAAACGGAGATTGCTTTTTTCTTCATGGAATTGAATCATTTGTTATATTCTATCGCTTTTTATATTTTTAAGCTACGCTTTTTTAAAGCTCTTTTGTGGTAATATTTGAAAAAACATACAATGATTAACTTTCAAGAAAAAAAAGATACATATACAACAAGCAACCTAAATGAAACAGAAAATTTAGCTAAACTTTTTTTAGAGAAGATTTTGAATATTGAAAAAAATAGAGCTGAATCTGCAGAGGTTTTAACTGCTATGGTCGTAGGTTTTTCAGGGGATCTTGGTGCAGGCAAAACCACTTTCACTCAAGCTGTTGCTAGACTGCTTGGCGTTTCAAGTTCTGTTACAAGTCCAACTTTTGTTATTGAAAAAAGATATGAAGTTTCTTCAGAAGCTTTTTTGTCTACTTTTACTCAGCTCATACATATAGACGCATATCGTTTAGATGGAGGAAAGGAGCTTATAAAGCTTGATTTTCAAGAGCTTTTGAATGATCCCAAAAAACTTATTATCATTGAGTGGCCAGAAAAGGTGCAAGATGTTTTGCCGAAGGATTTGATCATGGTTGATTTCAAATGGGTGGATGATACTGTTAGAGAGATAACCTTTTAAGATATGAAAAAAACTTCATCGGAAAATACAGTTAAGGTGGTGCTTTTAGATAGTCATGCTATTTTGCATCGAGCGTATCATGCATTGCCTGATTTTATGTCTAGTAAAGGAGAACCAACAGGAGCTCTTTATGGTCTCTGCACATTACTTTTGAAAATAATTGGAGATATCAAACCCGACTACATTTTGGCCTGTTATGATCTTCCAAGCCCAACTTACCGTCATCAGGCTTATGATGGATACAAAGCTGGAAGGAAAAAAAGTGATCCAGCACTTGTTGATCAAATAATAAAATCACGAAAAGTTTTTGAAGCCTTTGGAATACCTGTATATGCACTAGAAGGTTTTGAGGCAGATGACATGCTCGGAACCATTGTAGAGAAATTTAAAAATTCAACAGATCCAGCAATTAATATTGTTATCGCATCTGGAGATATGGATACTCTGCAATTGGTAGATAGAAAAAAAGTAACAGTATATACCCTTAAGAAGGGAATTAAGGACACGATTGTTTATGATGAGGATGGCGTAGTGGAGCGTTTTAATTTTTCACCCGTTTTACTTCCAGACTTTAAAGGTTTGAGAGGGGATCCTTCCGATAATATTATTGGTATTTCTGGTATCGGAGAAAAAACTGCAACAACCCTTATTTCTACTTTCGGCAGTATTGATGAAATATATAACGTATTAAAAAAAGATAAAGAAAAAATTAAGAACGTTGGCATTACTGACAGGGTAATTTCTTTACTTGAAGAAGGGGAGGAGGAGGCTAGGTTTAGTAAGATGCTGGCAACTATCAGACGCGATGCTCCAATTGATGTTAGCTTACCAAAAAATAAGTGGGTTGATGGATTGGATAAAGAAAAAATCACTGAGCTTTTTAAAGATTTGGAATTTCGCTCTCTTGGAGAAAGGGTTAATCAAGTTTCTAAAATTTATTCTAATACAGAGCCTGTTGCTGTTGGAAAAACGAAAAACGAAGAGAAAGTGGACGTAAAAAAATTAAAGCAAATAGAGAAAGACAATAAAAAAAAGAAGGAAGATTTAATTAAAGAAATAGACCCACAAAATCTTAAAGAAACATCTCTGGCTCTGTGGGTGATGAATTCAAATATTACAAACCCAAAACCAGAAGATATTTTTGCATTTGCAAATATTGATCCTTCAGATTTTTTAGAAGGAGAAACAGAAGAAAGTGCCTATGTGAAAGCCTTTTTATTTGCACACGATTTTATTTTTTCAGAACTTAAAAAACGTAACCTCGATAAGATTTTTAATGATATAGAGAAACCACTTATTTCAGTTGTTGAAAAAATGGAAAAATACGGAATTAGGATAGATGTAGATTACTTAAAAGAGCTTTCAAAAGATTATCATAAAAAACTGAGTATACTCGAGAAAAAAATATGGGTGGAAACCGGCGAAGAGTTTAATATAAACTCACCAAAACAAATGGGAGAAATCCTTTTTGAAAAAATGGGTCTAAAAGGAAAGCGACAGAAAAAAACGGCAAGTGGAGCAATGTCTACAAAAGAATCAGAACTTGAAAAACTAAAAGAACTTCATCCAGTAATAGATAGTATTTTACAATACCGCGAACTTCAAAAACTTCTTTCCACATATATAGATACCATTCCCGAGCTTGTTGCTAAAGACGGAAGGTTGCATGCAAAATTTGTTCAGACAGGAACGACAACAGGGAGAATGTCTTCACAGGATCCAAATTTGCAAAATATTCCAATGAAATCTGAGCAAGGTAAAAAAATTAGAAACGCTTTTGTTGCGGATAAAAAGTTTGTTTTATGTGCTTTTGATTTTTCACAAATTGAACTTCGTATTGCCGCCTTTCTTTCTGGTGATAAAAAATTGATAGAGATTTTTAAGAGTGGGGAGGATGTTCACACATCAGTGGCATCTGAAGTTTTTGGTGTTGATTCAAATGAAGTAACTAAGGATATGAGACGACAAGCTAAAGTAATAAATTTCGGTGTTCTGTTTGGTATGGGTGTGAGCGCTCTTAAAACTAATCTAGGTGGAACTCGTGAAGAAGCCCAACTATTTTATGATAAGTATTTTCAGACTTTTTCAGGGCTTGCTAGTTATTTGGATGGGGTTAAGTCAGAAACAGCAAGAACGGGTTATACCGAAACTTTCTTTGGCCGCCGCCGCTCGTTCGAGGGGATCAAATCTAAACTACCATTTATTCGAGCGGCGGCTGAACGTATGGCGATAAATGCACCTATTCAAGGAACAGAAGCGGACATTATAAAACTTGCCATGATAAAAATAGATGATTTTATTGAAAAGTCCGGGTATGATGAAAAGGTTCGGTTGCTTCTGCAAGTACACGATGAACTCGTTTATGAAATAGAAGAAAAGCTTGTAGAGGAAGTTTCTCCGAAAATTAATAAATTTATGGAAAACGTACTAACTCTAGAGGAGACTCAAGGTGTCCCGATTGTTGCAAACATTTCTGTTGGTAAAAATTGGGGTGAGATGGATAAATAATAAAAATTGAAAGGTTGTTATTTGGGATACATACATAAATATTTAAATAAAATGCTTCACGCTGTAAAAGGACAAACACCAGAAGGACGACACAAGGCTCATGGCATTGTGCATGCTTTACAAACAAAACGCCCAGAAGCGGAACTTTTTACTTTTTCAGATACAAGTTGGAGTAGTGATAAATTTAACGAACTACTTTCAAGTCGAGGCCTTTTTGAATCTAAGTATATTATTCTTTTGGATCAAACTTTTAAATCTACTGACGCAAAAGAATATATTATGAGTCAACTGAAGGACCTTGCCTCCTCAGATCACGCTTTTGTTTTGTATGAAGAAAATTTTGATGCCACTACTCTAAAAAAAATAGAAAAACACGCTCACAAAATACACGAGATAGAAGAAAATAAAACTCCACAAAATATCAAAAGTAAAAAAGAAGAGTTTAATGTTTTTAAATTATCTGATGCGTTAGGGTCAAGAGACAAAAAAAGTTTGTGGTTAATTTTTAATGAGATGTTGAGAAGGGGGGTTGTTGCAGAAGAGATGCATGGTATTTTGTGGTGGCAGATTAAGTCGATGCTTATTATTTGTAAAACAAAAAATGTTGGAGAGTCGGGGCTTAATCCTTTTGTATATAAAAAATCTTTACAATACGCTAGTAATTTCAAAAAAGGAGAACTTAATAAAATAGCAAATGATTTAATCGATATGTACCATAAAGCCCATAGGGGTGAAGTTGATTTTATGGTTGAGTTAGAAAAATTTGTTTTAGGAATTTAATTTTTTCTATTTAAAGTATCCAATCTTCGAAATATTCTATGCAGACATGTCTATAGACAAAATTGATATCTGTGGTAATTTACAGGAAGAAAAGTAATTGGAATGAATAGAAAACCGAAATTGGTTGGATCATATTTGATTCACCTTAATCAAAACTCAAGCTTGTCTGACTCTCTGTACCATCCGTATGGTGGGGCAATAAGTCAGGAATGTCTCGAGCTTCTCCATGATGAGTGGAAAGAACGGAGGAAGAGACCTCTGAATGTTAAAATCTTCACAGGTTTTGATGATAGACACAATGTCTATCACTTCAGTATGGGGTTTGTTTCCAAACCTAAAAGGTTGAACTTTCAACAAGTGAAAATTGTTGAACTTCTTTCACTTGCGGGACAGGACAGAAGTCTTGGTTTAAGTGGAAAGGTTTGTTGTCTTGGAGGATCCCTGAATACGGCGGAGGATTGGGAGATCGCATTTGGAACGGCAAAGGAGGACCCACACTTTCCGTATCTTGGGTCTATCAGAGGACACAGGTTGCTCGAGATGAAACCAATCGACAGGGTGTGGAACAGAGATCTACAGGTTGCCTTGATTGAGGTTTCTGATGTTTGAGATTTGGATATCTCCAATCATCATGAATCACCCCAACGTTCGACAAAAATAAAATCGCTAGCCCTAATAAGGCCTGCGATTTTTTCTTTTATATAAGGCTTGGTTTAATTTTTCTTACTAGTCATACCTGTTTAAATAAAAAAAACACACCATTTTGGTGCGTGTTTTTTTATTCTTGTCCGCCCGGCAGGAATCGAACCTGC
>CAINVO010000023.1 GCA_903854195.1 uncultured bacterium
GTGGATATGGGGATAACTATTTTTAGGCTTTTAAAATAACGATAATTTAGGTGTATAACTTTCTTTTCCTGTGGATAGTTTGTGGGGGTGTTTTTTGATAGAAAAATAGTTTTTGTTTTATTTGTCTTTCATCCCCAAACTTTCCCTAACTAATCAACAAGTTTTAAACAACTTATCCATATGTTTTTCACTCACTATCCCCACACTATCCACAGAAATTAAAAAACATAAAATCAAAACAGTCCAATAAATTACATCAATGCTCGTATCTGATTTAGCTCTTGAATTATAGAAGGGTCGGTCTTAATTTCATTTTTAATTTTTTCACATGAATGGATAACTGTTGTGTGATCCCTTCCCCCCATCTTTTGTCCTATTAAAGGAAAAGATATGCCGAAATCTTCTCGAAGTAGATACATTGTAAGTTGTCTGGGACGAACAACCTCTTGTCTTCGTGTTTTGTTATAAATGCTTTCTTCATCAATATTGTAAAAGTTTGCTACTGCTTTTATGACATCCTTAACTGAAACATTTTTTGTAGGTTTTGTTGAATTTTTTGTGAGTTGTTTTATTTCAGACAATGTTATGTCTTTACCTTTCATTTGTATGTGACAGATAAGGCTGTTAAAAACACCTTCAAGTTCACGAATACTTCCTTCCACAACAGAAGCTACATACGTAAGTATTTCATAAGGTATTTCAACGTTATTCTGGGCTGCCTTATTTTTTAATATAGCCATTCTAGACTCCTGATCAACAGGCATGATGTCTATAATCATTCCAGCCATAAAGCGAGACTTTAAACGAGCCTCAAGGTTTTGTAGATAATTTGGGTGAACATCAGAAGAAAATATAATCTGTCTATTGTTTTCATACATGTGATTAAAAAGATGAAACAATTCTTCCTGGGTTCTTTCTGCATTTGAAAGAAACTGTATATCATCCATGATCAAAACATCATATTTTCTATATTTTTCTTTAAACTGATTTCTTTTGTTGTTTTGTGTCGCAGTTACAAAGTCATTAATAAATTTTTCAGAAGTAACATAAAATACACGCCTTTCTTTGTTGTGTTGTTTTATATAGTTCCCTACCGCCTGCATAAGGTGTGTCTTTCCCAATCCTGTGTTTCCATAAAAAAATAAAGGATTATAAGCAACAGGTTTTTTAATAATTGCTTGTGCTGCCGCATGAGCCAGCTCATTAAAAGGTCCAACAACAAAAGTATCAAAAGTGTAACGAGGATTTAAGTTGTCATCAGTATTTATATAAAAATCAGTAAGTGGAAGTTCTTTTGTGGGATTGTTTACAATTGTTTTTTGAATAACAGGTGTAGGTTTTTGTGTTTTTTGAGAAGAGTTTGAATTAATAATATATTGTATAGATCTAGCTACATCATTTGAATATTTTCTAAGTAATCCTAATAGTGTTTTGTGGTGTTTTCCCATCAACCATTCTTTAACAAACATGCTTGGTACTGTAATGTATACAACACCTTCATCGTCTATCTTTTGAATATCACTATCCTTGAACCAAAGGTTGAAAGTACCCTTAGAAACGGCCAATTCCATCTCGTTTAAAACCGAAGACCAGAGCTGTTTTGTATCCATAGTGACCACATTATAACCGAATACCTCTTGAGGTGAACTTGTGGGAAGTATATAAATATGTTGATAAGATGTGGATAATGCGCTATACTCCCTCATTATGTCCAGAACATATCAACCAAAAAAGAGAAAGCGCGCAAAAGCCCATGGTTTTCTAGTGCGAAAAAAGACACGTACAGGTAAAAACACAATAACAAGACGCCGTCAGAAAGGTCGAAAACGATTATCGACAGTCTAGTCAGGTCTGTATTTATGTTGCCTAGAATAAACAGGCTAAATAAGGAGGGTTGTGAAGAAACAATCTCCAAAGGAAAGTCTGCTTATTCACCTTTTTTTTCATTGCGAATTTTATCAATAGATCCCCAAAAAAGGCCAGAAATGGCCTTTTTTGTTCGTTTTACTGTTGTTGTTTCAAAAAAAGTGGCACCCCATGCAGTAGATCGAAACTATTTAAAAAGAATAACAAGGGAATGTTTAAGGTCTGTCGTCTCAAAAACGGCCGGTAAATCTCTATTTATCGTTGTTTTTCCATCAAAAGAAGCTGTAAAACTTAAAAACCTAGATTTTAATAGAGAGTTAATCTCAATTTTAGAAAAAACTGGTATAATATCCAAATGATTTCATCATTATTTCAAAGTATATTTTACAATCCTTTATACAACGGTTTAGTTTTTTTAATTGATATTTTGCCAGCTCATAATGTTGCTTGGGCTGTCATATTGCTTACTGTTATTGTGATGACAATCCTCTTTCCCCTATCTAAGGCCTCTGTCCGTACCCAGATTAAAATGAAAATGCTAGAGGGTGAAATGAATAAGATTAAAGAACAATATAAAGATCAGCAAAAACAAGCTGAGGCTATGATGGCTTTTTATAAAAAGAATAATCTAAACCCGTTTGCAACTCTTTTTATGGCTATTTTGCAGATACCTATTATTCTTGCAATGTATTATATTTTTTACAAAGGTGGCCTTCCAGTTGTCGACACCACCCTACTTTATTCATTTGTTGCTGTTCCAACTATGGTAAATATGGGTTTTTTTGGATTAACAATTTCACAACCTGCCATTATTCTTGGTTTTTTTGCAGCTATCAGTCAGTTTTTTCAAGCACAGTATTCTGTTCCTCCTTTCGTTCCAAGTAAAAACTTAGATGGAAAAAAGTCATTTAAAGATGATTTTGCAAAGAGTATGAATATGCAGATTAAGTATGTTATACCTTTCTTTATTTTTATATTTTCGTTTAAGGTTTCTGGCGCAGTTGCACTTTATTGGACAACTAAAAGTTTGTTTATGATTGGACAAGAACTAGTTATTAGGCACACAGTTAGGAAACCCCTAGAAAGAGCGGCTTTAAAAGTTAATTAGCTTACTTAATTAACCTGGCAATATAGTTTAATTAATCTAAATTTCTATTTAGTTAATTGGTTGGCGTTAGTTTGTGCTCGCTGTTGATGAAGCTACAAAAGTTTTTGTAGATGAAGCCATCAATAACACCCAAGGAGTTAGGTCATTTTTGTTTATAAAGGTAAGTGCATCCTCTTTTGAATCTAATGATATGTTTGTTGCGTCAATACTGGTCCCTACGAGTGTTTGAGGGTTTGCAAGAAGTGTACTTTGTCCAGTTTTTATATTTAATTTCCAGAAGGAATCACTAAAAGATACATTTCCTTGGTACCATGAGTCTGGATATAAGGCCTCTGGGGCATTGTTTGAGCCTGCGCAGTACAAAATATTACTATCTTTACTCCAGACACATTTTTCGGGTAGTGTTTGTAAGAATAAACGTTGTGTTTGGTTTATGTCCGTTTTTAATATATTTAAATCAATAGTACTACCAGCACTTTCAGAATATAGTATGTTTTTTCCATTAGGTGAAACTAGGGCTGTTAAACCATTAATATCTCCTAGGAGTTTGTTGAAATCTTTTGTGGTTGGATCTATTGAGTATAAATAACCAGGAACATTCCCCGAAGGTTTTGTTGTGATTACAACCATTTTTGAATTAACCCAGTTTGCAAGCCATTCTTTTAAAGGTGTATCTAATATGGTTTTTTGGCTGGCCCCATTTGTTTTAGACACTACCCCTCTTGGGTTGGTGTCTAGGATATAAAAGATTTGATCTCGGGTACTATTTACATCAAGACTTGTTATTTTGTAAGGTAGCGGTGATGGAATCAAACTATTTTCTGTGGAAGTTGAAGATGTTTGTTTTACTGTCTCATATTCTGATTTTATAACATCAGTCCCATCAATAAGAGTTCTGTATATGTAAGAATTTCCAGCAAGGTCAGCTAAGTAAGCTTCATAAACTTTAGGTATTGTTGTATTTGTTATGCGGGTGTTTATAAGAGTACTTGTGGAAGTCTCATAGATATTTCCTGTTGCTCTCTCAACATATCTAATAAAATATGAATTAACTTTTGTGACCTTAGGTTTTGGGGCGTTTTTTAATGTTGTCGTTGCCGTTGAGGTGGCTACAGTAGAAGTAGAAATTACCAATCTTTCAGTGAAACCAACACCAGCGACAGGTTCGCCTGTAATTTGTCTCAAAATAGGAATTTGTTGGTCCCCTGCTAGTGTTGTGGATGCGTTTATGTCGTTTGTGGAGTTTGTTTGAAAAGTATTTTTATTTGTTGAGTTGTTTGAACTTGGGCCAAAACCAAAAAGAGTTTTGATTGAAGTTACGATGCTCGGGTTGTCATTTTTATTTGTTAATCCCCCCGAGTACCAGTAGGCTCCAAATAAAACTGCAAATAAAATAATAAGAGCTAATATAACAAGTGCGATAAATTTTCCTCTAGACATATTTACTTATATTGTATCGTAAAGATTATTTAAATACTATTAGTTGTTTGCGCCAAATATTTTTTTAGTATTTTCTATTAAGGAAATTGAACGTGCCAATGTTGTGCTGTTGCGTTTCCTCCTGTTTCGTTTAGAAAAGTTGTCCCGTCGGACATTTTGTATGTTATTCCAGATGATCCATTACTCTGTCTCACTGCGTTTTTTGTAATGTATGCATCAAGTTTTGGATCATTAGATATATCAACAATAGCTTTACCTACCCCATGAGTGATGTGTCCATCCTCTGTCCCCCCTGTAATGTTTATATCTGCACCAGAAGCTTGTTGTAAACCTACAACACCTGTTAGTGCGTCTGCCCCAAGACCTGCGATGTTTGTACAACCGCTTGTTCTGCCGTTAGTGCAGGGCTCATTGTTTATAGTAATACCATTTGAATATAAATAAGATCGGTCTGAATTTTCTGATCCGTCTGTAGGTAGTGGAACTTCTTGGTTTGCATATCCAAGATTTGAGAGTGATCCCATAGCTCCAAAACCATTTGAATTTGTGGTTCCTCCAGGGTTTAATGGGTCGTAGTTTTGAATATTTTGGAGTGCCTGTGAAGCTTGTTGTGCAGCAAGCTGTTGGGCTTGTAAACTCCCCGCCGTGTCACTCACCGAACTAGCGTTAGTACCCGTGACCGCGTTTACTGGAGATATCTTATCTAAAGACCCTAGGTTGTTAACAATTCTTGAGTTTATTGTATTTAAAATGACAACTGACATTAAGGCTAAAACCA
>CAINVO010000024.1 GCA_903854195.1 uncultured bacterium
ATTGCCTCAAGAATACCTAGGGAAATTGTATACCATTTCTCTGGTTTAAAACCTAGATTTTCAAAAAAAGATCTGTATTGCTCGTGGCCACCACCAAGTTTTCTTTTTGCAAATTTTAATAAGAAAAAACCAAGTGCAATTCTCAACAAGATAGGAGCAAAAACTGCGTAATCTAAAAGTGTTGGAAAGATGTTTACAATTTTCATATTTCCAAGTATAGCATTTTTCATATGGTTGGCTAGATTGGTCGCTTGTTGTAGTATGTGGCCATGAAATCTAAATCAGGTCCGTCCAAAAAACTAAAAGGAGTGGGAAGTGAGTTTGCTCTAGTCCTTCATAATATAAGAAGTACTCATAATGTCGGGTCTATTTTTCGTACTGCAGAATGCGCAGGCGTCACAGGTCTATATCTTTGTGGTTATACCCCAACCCCAATGGACCGATTTGGAAGACCTAGAAAAGATATAGCAAAGGTGGCCCTTGGAGCTGAAGATGTTGTTCCTTGGAAGCATGAACTTAGCACCTCGGTTTTATTAAAGAGATTAAAAAAAGAAGGTTGGAGAATAATTGCTCTCGAACAAGCTGAATATAGTGTGGATTACAAAAAAATAAAAATAGGATCAAAAAAAGGAGAAAAATTTTTAAAGAACGTCTTGATTTTAGGCAATGAGGTAGGGGGTATTGAAAATTCTATTTTAAAACTTTGTGATCATGTTGCAGAGATACCTCTTCGGGGTGAAAAAGAATCACTGAATGTTTCTGTTGCTACAGGCGTAGCTGTTTTCAGTATGTTGGGTGTTTAAATTTTGTTTTATAAAATTTGTAAAAGGAACTTAAAATTTTTCTTGGTGTTTGTTGCAGAAGTGGGCACTTCTAGTTCCTACAACTTTTCTGATTATTGTCCCCTCGCATCCTGTTTTCTGGCAAGGTTTATTTGTTCTTCTATAGGCGCGATGGTGGTCCTGAAATTTTCCTCTCTCACCGTGAACATTTCTGTAATCTGACATAGAATCACCTCCGAAATCGATGCCTTTTTTAAGAGTTTCTTTGATTGCCTTGAACATTTCTTTAAGATTTGTTTGGGGTATTTTTGAAACTTCAGATTCAGGGTGGACATTTGATCGCCATAAAACTTCATCAGAGTAAATGTTTCCAATGCCAGCTATTATTGATTGGTCCATTAATACAGTTTTTATTTTTCCTTTAGGTTTTTTTCCTATTTGTTTTATAAATATTGTGAATGTAAAATCTTTTTCTAATGGTTCGGGACCAATTCCAAGAAGATGCTCCGTTTTTTCTAGCTCTAACATGTTTGTGCTATCTAATAAAGTTATTTTTGCAAACTTTCTCATGTCAGACATAACTACATGTTTTCCGTCAGATAAAACAAAGACAAAATGTATGAATCGATTAAAGGGATCAGTTAAAATACTTTTCTGATCAGAGGGTTCCCAATTGAATTTAAATTTTTTATCAAATTTGTATTTTCCATATAAAAAATGTCCAGTCATTTTCATATGAGCAAGGATAGTTTTGTCGTTTGATAAGTGAATAAGAATATTTTTCGCACGACGGGTAACATGAATTATTTTTGTCCCGATCACTTCTTTTTTAAATTTATTAAAAAATAGGGGATTCTTTATATTATCTTTTCCGTCATGATATGAAGATCCGCCATAATCAGTCCAAATGTCTATAATTTTTAAACCAGAAATAGCTTTGTTAAGACCGGTTGCGGTGGTGTGTACTTCGGGAAGTTCAGGCATAGTGTTTTAATTTAAACAGAAAGGTTTTTAATGTCCAGTAATGTTTAGTTTTGGATTTTTTATAAATTGGCTGATTTTTATACCCTATCAATTCAAAGCTTTATTTACCTAACACCTTTAGTGCTGCTTTAACGCGATCACTTGTGGATGTGATTTCTCCAGGAAGGTCCTTTAAGGCTTCTCTTGCTGCCTTGTGTTCAAAACCAAGAGATTTTAGGGCCTCTAAGGCATCAATCTCTTCTTTAAGTGTTGTGCCGTCTTGTTCGTTGCCATCTGCTCCAAATTTGCCTTTTAGTTCGAGTACAATTTTATCGGCATTCTTTTTTCCAATACCGGAAACTTTTGTGAGATGAGAGGTGTCTCCAGAGGAAACAGCCCTTTTTAAAATAGAAACCGTGGTGACATTTAATATACCAAGTGCGGTTTTGGGTCCAATACCCGAAATAGAAATGAGTAGTTCAAAAAAATCCATATCCTCTTTTGTAAGAAAACCATACAAATCCAAGGCATCTTCACGAACAACAAGGTGAGTCCAAAAAGTTACGGTTTCAGATTTTGAAATATTGGCAGCTTTGCCTAGTGTTTCAACAGTGGCATACACCTTATATCCAACACCTCCTGTGTCAGACCCAACGTTTAGAATAGAAAATTTCTCATTATAGTAGGTAATTTTACCTTTAAGTTGTCCAATCATAGGTCTATTGTAGCAAATTGTTGTTAATTTGGGGTATTGTTGAAAATAAACAAGAGACGATGTCCCAGGGTCATTTTAAGAGTTTGTGGGGTTGCGTATCTTGTTTCCATGTGCTATTCTCTCGCTACATATGCCAATCACATCATCAGCAAAAAAAGCTCTTCGCGGTTCAGATCGCAAGCACGTTTTTAACCTTCGACGAAAGAAGGCTATTGATACTGTTACAAAAGAGATCAAAAAGCTTGTAGTTTCAGGAAAAGCAAAGGAAGCACAGGCCAAGCTCCCAGAAGCTTACAAAGCTATCGATAAAGCTGCAAAGACAAATTATATTAAAAAGAATGCAGCAGCTAGAAAGAAATCAAGACTTTCCGCACTAATAAAGAAAGTAAAATAAGATAAAAGCGGGGACCGTAAGGTTCCCGCTTTTTTTGTTTCCGCCATTTTTTTTGAACAGATTTTAGACACACTCGAGTATGTTTTCAGGGTTTGCTGTGTTTTGTGCGTAAGTTCTGTCGAACACTTGAGTTTGGATCTGGAGGGATCCTTCGCTCAAGATTAATTTCACCACAAGATCTTTTATGGTGCCTCTGAATTTTTCATCAATACCTCTGTAAACAAAGGAAGTGAGATTATTCGGATCAAACTCTCTTAAAAAATGAAATTGCCCATAATAGCAATCTAAAAGCCGAATTAGTTTTTCGTGAAAGCCTGGAAGGGTGTTGCAAACGTTCGCAACTATGATGTTGTCGTTGAGGTTTTCAACAATAGCATCAATGTCTCCTATAGGTTTGTTCTGGGAAAAATTTTCTTCGAGCATATCAATCTTAATGCTTTCCGGGGCCTTACCTTGAAGATGTACTCTGAGAAAAATCTCAAAGCCTCGGCTACCCAAACTGGATGTGCTCATTTTTTTGTATTTTCTAGTCAGAAAATACCACAAAATAGATATATGTCAAACGAGGTAGTCATGAAAGTTTTTTTAAAAAATAATGTAGAATATAGTGTAAACAGTTTTTATGAAAAAAATTATTCACAGCATCAGATCTTGGTATGTTAAGTACGAAAGACATCTTTCATCCTTCTCGCTTATAGCGGGTTTTATTTTTGACGCTGTTACTTTGAAGAGGGTAGACCTTTTCTTGGAAAATTTTTGGGTAGGTATGCATCTTTTAATGGCGGCTGTTGGCATTGTAATGCTTAATCTTTATGAAAAGTATCAAAATAAGAAAGGCGGTGTAAAAGAGGATGACAAGGATTCGGTCCAAAAGATAAAAAATAAAGATGATAAGGAAAGTCGCTTTGATTGGTGGCATGCTTTCCTTATAGTAATAATCCAGTTCGCTTTTGGAGGTCTCTTTAGTACTTTTATTGTCTTTTATTTTCGTAGTGCAACCCTTTCAACTGCATGGCCATTTATGCTTTTGTTGGCATTTCTTCTTGCAGGAAATGAGCTTCTCAAAAAACACTATTCCCGTTTAACATTTCAGATTAGTGTTTTCTTTGTAGCTATTTTCTCATTTGCAATTTTTGTCGTACCTGTCGCTATGCATCGCATAGGTAATGATGTCTTTATTATCAGTGGATTAGTCAGTTTGGCCACGATTTGGGTTTTTATTATGATCCTTCGTTTTACAACAAGGGAAAAATTTATCAAAAGTAGAGGTCCTCTTTTTGTTGCTATATTTGGACTCTATGCCGTTATTAATATTCTATATTTTTCAAATCTAATTCCACCAATACCTCTTTCATTGAAAGATGCGGGTGTTTATCACTCAATTGTTAGAAATGCTGATGGAAATTATTCTGTTGAATCTGAACAGGATTCAAGTGCAAAATTTTTTGAAAATCTAATTAGTCCAATTCTTGCCCAGGCAGGACAGTCCGAAGCCACATCAAGAATTGCCAATGACATGGACTATGCTCTAGTCTCTTTCAAGAATTTTTTTAGAGTATATGGTCAGGTGCATGTATCTTCCTCAGATCCTGTGTATGCATATTCTGCTATATTTTCTCCTCCACAGTTTAATACTCAAGTTGTTCATGTCTGGCAGCATTTTCAGCCAGATAAAGCTGACCGTGCAGTTTTGTCACAAAATCAAAATTCAAATGTACAGGATTTAAAATCAGCAACCTCAACGGGCCAAGGTCTTTGGTCGACAGTTAAAGATTGGACTTATGATTTGTTTGGAATTCAAAAAGTAAGTGGAAAATGGATCACTATGGCAAATATCACAATAAATATAGTTGGAGGAAGGGAAGGGGGATTCCGTACTTTTTCTTCAGTAGCTAGTTTAGAGCCTGGACTTTGGAGAGTTATAGTTAGGACACCAAAAGGGCAAGAGATAGGTAGGATTAAATTTGAAATCGTTTCAGATAGTAGTCAACCTGTATTGGTTACTGACATAAAGCAATAGTTAAATATTGCATCTCACTAAATTGTGCCCCTGTTAGGAATCGAACCTAAATTTTGAGTTCCGCAAACTCATGTCCTATCCATTGAACGACAAGGACTAAAAATTAAACTGACCAACGCTAGTTTAAATGGAATAATCTAGCCAAAACAAAATACCACAGATTTGCTTAAAATCCAAGAAACTCCACTACCTTTTGACCAAAAGGCTCAATATGCTCTTCTTCTTTAAGATAAAGATCTAAGACGTCATGTATGTCTTGTGGGTCAACCTCATCTAAAGGAATAACAATAAGGGGCATGGCAAGTTTTTTAGACTTAATTAAAATTTTGGAGGGTAATCCATAGTGATCATTGTGTTCCACCCAAAAAGAATCAAGAGTTCCATATGGAAACAATTTTCTCTCTATGTGAACGCCTCTACTGTCTAGCTTGAAAAGAACAAGTTTAGGTTCACGTATTGAGTGCACAAGTAGAGATAAAACACCAACAAGAATAAGTAAAGCAAAAAGTATATTTCCTAAAATTATAGAAATAACTATAACTGAGACTGTTATTATTCCTACAGCCCAAAACCAATCAGTACTTCTTTTTCTGTGAATATATTCATGAGCACTCCAAGAGAAATCAGGATGATAGACTTTTTTATCCATAGCATTATTGTATAATACTTTCATGAAAAAAAATACTATATTTATAAGCGCTTTAGTGGCATTAATAATATTTTTAAATCCAATTTTTGTTTCTGCTCAAACTTATACTTACACACCACAGGTAGTCAACACTCCAACTGATGTTGTTGCTACAGTAACTAAATATACATTCGCTCCTCAAGTCGTAGATATCGTTCCTCAAAACGGGATTGTTGGCAATTTAATAACAATCAAGGGTACTGGTTTTAATACTTCTAATTTTGTGCTGTTTAATAATATGGTTGTTGCAGGGCCTGTGGTCTCTACTGATGGGGTTACAATCACTTTTACTATCCCGAATCAGTTGAGTAAACCTTGTACTCTGACCAATATCACAACAGCCTGTTATAACGGAAATGTTTCTTTGCTTCTTAATAATAATTATTCTATTACAGTTGAAAATTCAAATGGTACAAGTGATTCAAAAGTTTTCTATACGACTTCCGCACCTGTAAATTCTTCAACCGGAAGCTATTTGTATCAAGCTTCCGGATCTGAAATAAACATAGACAATACTTTTAATCCAAAAAATATTAGCTATTCCTATGTGACTCAAAATTTAAATAACGCAACAAGTGGTTCTTCGTCACCTGTAGCTTATAGTTTTTACGCTCCAGTCAAGCAAGCCGACACTTATGGTGTAAAAAATACATTTGTTCCAATGAACGGTAGCTCTTCGTCAAATTCTGTTGCAGTTAGTTCAGGACTTCTGGTGTGTTTAGATTTACAGAATGATATGTCAACTTCTCTTTCAAATTCAATTACAGACACGACGAACCTTCAAAGCTTTCTAGAATTTAAAGGTTTGTTAAAAATGACAGCTGGTGTAAGTAAGGGTTTTTTTGGCCAACTTACCAAAAATGCAGTTATGGATCTTCAGAAGGCAAATAGTATTTCAGGCACTGGGTATGTTGGGCCTTTAACAAAAGCTTTGATAAAAAAAGTAAGCTGTAAGTAAGTGCTCATTTGTGGTCTGTTATGTGTCGATAAAAGTTTTTAAAAATAGAGAAAATTTGGTTTTTTCCTAAAATGTTGTAATATACCTCAATGCTCCCAAGGAGGGGTGGCAGAGTGGTTGAATGCACCAGTCTTGAAAACTGGAATACTCGAAAGGGTATCGCGAGTTCGAATCTCGCCCCCTCCGCAAAATCAAAAAACCCAAGATTTTTCTTGGGTTTTTTGATTTCTGCGGGTAGGGTGGAGAGGTGAGAAAGGCGGAGGTGCGACGGCACCGAGCCGGGGTAGCGGAATTTTTCAGCAGAAAAATATCCGTGACCGAATCTCGCCCGTTCTACTCTCCCTTATGATCTTTGTTTCTAGCAATTCCAAAAATATAGAAGATTTCAAAAATACCTACTGTGTTTAAAATAAGTAGGGCTATGAACCACCATTTTTCTCCACGTCTTGCTGAAAGCCAAAGAGAATAACCCTTCCAAGCAATTGACCATATTAATATTGGTAAAATTATCCAACTTAGTTTCAAAAACTCTGGACCTAAAACAGTCGAACTTCCCAATTGATTTAAATAATTCATATTACTATCATGGTAACAAATACAATTTTTGTATACAATGCCCACATGAGCACACCAAACTTAAGACTAATGGGAATAGATTATGGGACTAAGCGTGTGGGCATTGCTATTGGTCAGACAAATAGCCTGGCTTTCCCCAAGGAAATTATAAAGAATGATTCAAATCTTCTTAAAAAAATAGTTGATCTATGTAAAAAAGAGGGAGTCCAGGTTGTTGTCATTGGAGAATCTAAGGACTATAAACAAAATGAAAATCCTGTAATGAAAAAGATCAGAGAATTTAAAGAGGATCTGTTCAAAGAAGAGGGGATGAAGGAAACAGAAATAGTTTTTCACCCAGAATTTATGTCCTCAGCTCAAGCTTCACACGATCAAGATGGTTTGAAAGGTAATCCTGATCTTCTAGATGCTTCTGCGGCCGCAGTAATATTACAAAGTTATATTGATAAGCAAAATAATAAATAATAAAATGACTGAACAAAATATCGATCCAATTGTAGTTAGTCCAATTGTCCCAAATGAAAATATAACATTTGATGATTTCAAAAAAATTAAAATGGCTATCGGAAAAATAATTTCAGCTGAAAAAGTGCCTGAGACCGACAAGCTTTTGCGTCTTAATGTTGATTTTAATGAAAAAAATGAAGCAGGTGAGTCTAAACCAAGACAGGTTGTGTCTGGTATCTCAACTCATTTTCCAGATCCAGAGTTATTGGTTGGAAATAAATATGTTTTTGTTATAAATCTTGAACCAAGAGTTATTAAAGGTTTTGAAAGTCAGGCAATGATTTTGGCAGCATCAACAGACGACAGTGTGTTTTCACTCATCTCACCCTCAAATGATATTCCTCAAGGAGTAGTACTAAAATAAAAACAACACATTTTATAAATGTAGTATAATAATAAGTGATATATGTCACTTAATTCATTTTTTTCAAAAATTTTTCCAACACCTAACTTTTTAGAGCTATCTCATGTTGGGATTGAGATTCTACCTGACGTTGTAAGGTTTATTGAAATTAAAAAAACAAGTACACATTTGAAAGTTGGAAAATATGATGAGGTGAAAATGATAAACCCTATAGATTTTAACCAGCCTTTGTCAGATCATGGGGAATTGGTGAATTCACTGACAAGTCTAAGAAAAAAACACAAGCTCAAGTATGTTGTTGCTTCTATTCCCGAAGAAAAAACCTATCTTTTTAGTACAGAAGTTCTAAAAGGTAATGATAAAGCTATTAAAACCGCAATCGAATTTAATTTGGAGGAAAATGTACCTCTGTCTTTGGATGAAGCTATTTTTGAATACAGCATTATAAATAGCAGCGATAAAAACGGAAAGGTATCTGTTGCGGTTTCAGTTGTTTCCGAGCAAGTTGTAAATAATTTTACAGATCTTTATTTAAAATGCGGTTTAATTCCAGTTTCTTTTTTGACCGAACCACAAGCTATAAAGAAATCAGTAGTTAAAAATAACGACACGGGAACTTATCTATTGGTAAGACTTGGTGCAACTAAAACAAACTTTGCAATTATTTCTGAAAACGCCGTGCAGTTTGCCTCAACTCTTGGTATCGGCGGTAATGATTTTACAAAGGCAATTATGAAACAATTCTCTGTTGATAAAAATGAAGCAGAGCAAATAAAAAAAGATAGAGGGTTTTTAAAAAACTCAGAAAATAATAATCTTTTTACATTGCTGATGAATGTTTCCTCCGCACTGCATGACGAAATAGAAAGAATTTATGGGTATTGGCATTCACGTAGGGTTGCCGATTCACCTTTTCTATATCCAGAAATAAGTAAAATAATCTTATGTGGTAAAGAATCATCCCTTATTGGTTTTAAAGAATATTTGGCATTAAGTATCAAAACTGAGGTTGAGTTGGCTAATGTTTGGTCAAATATTTTTTCTTTTGAAGATTATGTTCCACCAATTGAAAAAACAGATTCTTTAGATTATGCAGCTGTTGTTGGTTTGGCTTCTTCTAATTTTGATAAAAAATAAAATTATGTTTAATTTACTATCAAGAAGCCATAAAAAAATAATTCAAAATGAGTATAAATTAAGACTCGCAATTTTGATTATTTTCGGTTTGTTTTTTAGTGTGATAGTTGCAGGGTTATTGCTTATACCGTCCCTTATCTCTGCTAAAAATACTCATGATGGAGATGTTGAAAAAAACAAAAGTATAAGTAATTTTTCTGAAAATCAAAATTTAGCGGCAGATGATCAAAATCAGAAACAGTCACAAACCGGATCAGTAAACATTGAGTCAATGCTGAAAGCCTTCAACACTCTAGGTGAAAAAGTTCCACCGTCACAATACATTACATCAATTGCAGGTGGAGTTGTTGGAGGTGTTAGTCTTAATCATATTGCTTATGTAAAGTCATCAACAAATTCTTTACCCACTTTGGAAGTTTCTGGTGTTGCGACCGATAGGGAGTCCTTAGTTAGTTTGGGTAAGTCGATAGATTCAATAGGTACTTTTGATGTGGTTCATCTTCCCGTATCAAGTTTAGCTCAAGAGAAAGATGTTCAGTTTAATATTTCTTTAAGTGTTTCTAAAAAATAATATTAATATGAAAACAAATCAATCTGGAACAAAAAAGCTTTTCATTTTATCCGCGGTGTTGCTGATTTTAGCTATTCTTGGATACATGTATGTTTTTACTTTAATAAAAAATTTGTCTGTTCAAAATGCTAATTTGGAAACAACCTATGCTCAGTCCCTTGAATCAAACACGGAACTTAGTGAAGCAAAAATAGCGAATGATCAAGGTTTAAGTTATAAGAATCAACTCAGTTCACATTTTATCGGCCAAGGTGATCAAGCAAGTTTAGATTTTGTAAATTATCTTGAGAAGACCGCTGCTTCTTTTGGTTTGCAATATAGTATTGAAACCGTTGATGCTGTAGACGACCCAAATTTATCAGGATCAGGCCTTGGAAATATTCAAATAACTTTTAAAACTAATGGCAAATGGACAGATACAATAAAATTTGTTTCCATGCTTGAAAACACGCCGTATTCTTTAAATATTGCTAGAATAGACTTGGATGTTAAAACACCAACAACATCATCGAAACCAGCCACTGTAAAAAATGTTTCAGGTGCGGGCGCTGGGTATGTTTGGCAGGGTATTTATCGTTTTTCAGTTGTTAAAGTAAAATAAAAAAGTGGAAAAAAATAATAAAAAAACAAATATTTCCTCACCAAAAAATTCAGAAAGTTTTAGTTTTGGTGCTGATTTCAATAAAGATTGGTTATCTGTTGTTTGTTTTTTGTTTATAATAAATATTGTAAGTGTTGCGTGGGCAGGGTATTTGTTTGCTCAGATTAGAAATGGACAGTTTTTTGGGCAAGGAATAAGCAATCAACCTGTTCAAATAGTGACAACAGATACCCAAAATGCAAAAAAAATAAAAGCTGTAAATGATTTTTATGTTCAAAGAGTTTTGGATACTCAAAAAATAGAAAATGGCCAGTGGGTAGTTGGAACAGATCCATTTACTGGTAAATAGTTGGTCAATATGGTATTAAATATAAACTGCTCCCGTAGTTCAATGGATAGAACAGCGGACTTCTAAGCCGTTAATGTAGGTTCGATTCCTACCAGGAGCACATATAGAAAAAGACCGGCTTCATGCCGGTTTTTTTCTAGGAGTATCATCAAATAAATTCCAATACAGGGTGCATTTTTATTTGGCCGAATAATTTGGCTACCAGAATAAATTATGATATAGTGCGGAGCGCAAGGGCGATTAGCTCAGTTGGTAGAGCAACCCGTTTACACCGGGAAGGTCAGGGGTTCGAGTCCCTTATCGCCCACATATTCAAAACAAATAGTCTGTATAGCACCTAGTATAAAAGCCTCAGTTTTGTTTTTTCCAAAATAATATGAAAAATAAAAAAATAGAAATCTTAAAAGAGACAGATGATTTTTTGGTTATAAATAAACCTGCTGGTTTAATAGTGCACCCAGATGGAAAGACGGATGAACCTTCTGTATCGTCTTGGATCCTGGAAACATATCCAGAAATGAAAGAAGTGGGAGAGCCAACAACTCTACAGGATGGCACCATTTTGTATCGACCGGGCATTGTACATCGTCTCGATCGTGATACTTCAGGGGCTTTGGTCGTTGCCAAAAATCAAGAGACCTTCGACTTTTTAAAAAAACAATTCCAAGATAGGCAGGTTTTAAAGAAATATATAGCTTTTGTCTATGGAGTAATTAGAGATGATAGAGGGATAATTAACAAACCAATTGCTCGTAGTAAGGGTGATTTTAGAAGATGGTCTGCAGAAAGAGGGTCCCGAGGAGAAGCTCGAGAGGCTATTACTATTTACCGTGTACTTAGCCGTGGGGATGGTGATTATGGCCAAAATGGTGAACATCCTAAGAGCGCCACTTTGGTTGAATTTGAGCCAAAAACTGGCCGCACACATCAAATCAGAGTGCATTGCAAGGCTATAGGCCACCCAATAGTTGGAGATTCCCTTTATTCTGAGCCATATATTATTAAAAACCCTGATTTTCTTGGTTTTAAGAGACAGGCATTGCATGCTAGGTCTATAACATTTACATTACCTAATATTGAAGAAAGCATAAAAGTTGAGGCGCCATTTCCTTTAGATTTCAAAAAGGCGCTTGCAGATTTTGGGTTCACATGCTAAAGTACCTCCCACATATGACAGCCGTAAAACTATCAACATTAGACCGAGACGAGCGCAAAAATCTTGCGTTAAGATCAGGTGATACAGTTAAGGTTTATCAAAAAATTCAAGAAAAAGGTAAGACACGTCTTCAAGTTTTTGAAGGTCTTGTTCTTGCTCGTAAGCATGGTACAGAGGCTGGAGCTACTTTCACTGTAAGAAAAGTTTCCAGTGGCTACGGTATTGAAAAAATCTTCCCATTGTTTTCTCCTCTTATCGATAAGATTGAGGTTACAAAACATGCAAAAGTTCGTCGTTCAAAGCTATATCACATTAGAGATAAGGCTGCTAAGGAAATTAGTAAGCGAATGAAAATGGAAATGGTAGAAATTCGTACACCTGCCAAAATCTCAAAAGCTCAGGCTCCTGAAGCTGTAGAAAAAGTTGAAGCGGAAGTAGTTTCTGAGTAGTCTACTGATATTGTCTGAAAATCTGACCTATTCACATTAGTTAGTTCAATGCGCGAGTGTTGAAACTGGTAGACAAGCACCCTTGAGGTGGGTGTGCCCTTACAGGTGTGGAGGTTCGAGTCCTCTCTCGCGCACTTATAAATAAATACCGGCCTTGTGCCGAGCAGACTTAGTGACTTGTGACCGAGTCCTCTCTGCCAATCAGCTAGAATACCTAGTTTTTGTATAGCTCCTTTAGTTTTTCCAAACCTCTATAGGTTTGGACGGCAATAGTGTTTTTTGATCTACCGGTAATAATTGATATTTCCTTTAGTGAAAGGTCTTGTACATAGCGCATGCGCATGACTTCTTGGTATTTCTTTGGAAGACGTCTGATCAAAAGGATTGCGATTTTTCCATCAATAATATTAAAAATTCTGTCTCCTTCACCTGTACTTGGTTCAAAGCCTTTTTCAACAAGGGCATCAAGAGATGTTGTCTTGTGTTTTCTGTATTCGTCAATAATTAGACCGTTTAGGATATGATAAAGAAAAGCCTTCATTATTTCAATTTTTCCTCCCTTAAGTATGTATTTCCATGTTTTCATGAATGTGTCCTGTACCAAATCTTCACCAAGGGATTGGTCGTTGGTTTTGAAAAAGGCATGCATATTAAGGTCCTTCTCATAGCTAAAATGAGCCTCATCTAGCATTATTTGTTGTTTTGTTTCTTTTTTGGATGTCATATGCGTAAGTTAAGCCGAATGAAACACAAAAATATTACAAAAGCCATTACGAACGAGAATTCTACCCTTTAAAAGGTGGGTGTTTATTTTAGGTTTAGCACAGTCTTGTATTTTAGGCCAGCTTTATTTTTAATACATGAAATATATTAGTCGCTGTGTCGGCAGTATAAATATGAAAAATACTAAAAATAATATAGGCGAAGATGTTGCTCCAGAAGGGGCTGATTTTCTAGAACGTTTGTGGGAAGAAAGTTGGATATATATCAAAACGGTGGTTGATATTGTGAGGGATCCAATTTTAATTTTGGATAAAGATTTGTGTGTGATGGCTGCTAACGAACCATTCTACCGGACATTCCAAGTGGATGTAAAAGATACAGAAAAAAAGTTGGTGTATGAGCTCGGTAATGGTCAATGGGATATACCTGAACTAAGAAAACTTCTAGAAGATATTTTACCAAAGAATACTTTCTTTAAAGGTTTTGAAGTGGCTCATGAGTTTCCATCCATTGGGCGTAAGGTAATGATTTTAAATGCTCGACAGATTCATTTTAAAGAAGGCCCCACCTTGAAATTATTTCCACCAATTATTCTTCTTGCCATGGAAGATGTTACGGAAATGATCGCTGTCGCTGAAAGATTAGCAAGTCATGTTGATCATTTTGAATCAAAGCTGACAGAAAAAACAGAGGCCCTAGAGGGTCAAATTGGGAAACTAGAAAGAGAAATTAATAGACTTAAAAGGAATAAATAGGGCCATATTTAATATCTTTTTTAAAGTTTTGTAATATGTTTGTTGTTATGACGGCGTCATCATTGGAAGGTATGAGTAAGCGAGGTCGAACACTCCCATACCCGTCCTAAGTTAAATGATAAGTAAATTAATTCTAAAATAATAATAAAATAAAATGACTAAAAAAATAAATTTTTCAAAAGCATCAACTAGCTTTTTGGGAGCAGGCTTGATTGCTTTAACAGTGATAGTTGCAGGTACAGCGACATATGCAAGTGCAGATACGCTTTACCGTCAGTTAGAGGTAGGGTCAACTGGTGCAGATGTATCTTCATTGCAAACATTCCTTGCACAGGATCCAACTTTGTATCCACAAGGATTGGTAACAAGCTATTTTGGTTCTCTTACTAAAACAGCTGTTGCAAATTTTCAATCACGAAATGGTCTTGATCCAGTAGGACGCGTAGGCCCCCTAACTCTTCCAGTTATAAATGCACAAATGAACAGCGGTATTAATTCAGGTTCAAGTGCTAGTGCCCCAGTTATAAGTAATTTGAGTATTGCGGTTTCAAATACAACTGCAGCATTTAATTGGAACACAAGTCAGGGAGCAGCAGCTATTGTTTATTACAGTACATCACCTCTTTCTATGATTGAATCAGGTCCAGGAACAGGCGTAACTATTTCTGGTAGTAGTGCTTTAATTAACACTAATCTAACATCTACACACGTAGGAACACTTACAGGATTACAGCCAAACACAACATATTACTACACAGTATATGTAAGAAATGGTTCAGGTAGTGAAAACATTACATGGCCATCAACTTTCCACACTAACCAGTAATTACAAAAAAATAGTGGAACTAAAAAATCACCGAAATAACTCGGTGATTTTTTGTTTAATTTAAAAACTTATCATTGTGATAAAATATACATATGTCTAATAAATCTCAAAATAATTCAAAAGGAACGTATTTTATAATTGGTGCAGCCGTCATTTTTGCCATCGGTATATATTTGTTCCTAGCCGGCCCAAATAGTTTCCGTTTTGGTGCGCTACAAAATAGCGGAATAAAACTTCAACCTGGAGTTGCTTCAACATCAGTTGGAGATGTTATTGTGGAAGAAGCGACAAGTACAGAACAGGACCAAGCTAAAAATTTTATAATCACAGTTTCAAAACCTGTAGTTAATACATTTGGGTATAATGATGTGTCCCAAAAAATTAATCAAGATATTAATAGAGAAATTGATAATCAGATCTCTGATTTTAAAGCTACGTTCTCTAATGCTACAGATTCATCTAGTACAAGTTCGTTTGGGAACGTTCCGGGTGCTCCAAATAGTACAAGCACTTTAGATATTCGTTTTAATGTTGTTTATAAAAACGCACCGCAGCATATTCTGTCGATTTCCTTAAATAGAGAGTCGTATTTTTCAAACTCTGCTCACCCTGAACATCAGGTCAAGTCGTTAAACTACGATATTTCAAATGGAAACAGAATAAGTTTGGGAGATCTTTTTACTTCAGGTTCCACTAACCACACATATTTAAATCGTCTTTCGGATTTATCTATGAAAGCTTTGGCGGATAAGCTCGGGGAGAGTGCAGATGTCGACACTATTAAACAGGGGACGTTGCCGTCCGAAGATAATTTTTCTGTTTTTTTTATTACCGGAGATGGTTTAAGGTTGGTTTTTAATGAGTATCAAGTTGCTGCCTATTATTTTGGACCTCAAGACATAACTTTACCTTATTCAGAGTTTTCAGATAGTTACAATCCGTCTGGCCCATTAGCTACTTTTTTAAACAATCAGTAATAAATTTACAAGCAAATTTTAATTTCAACAACATGCTATACACAGGAAAAGGGGATGACGGTAAAACAAATACATTCGGGTGCGACCAGCGTATTTCAAAAAGTTCTGCAACAGCCGAAGCTTTAGGTTCTCTCGATGAAATAAATTCTTTCCTAGGACTTGTTAAGGTTTCTTGTATGAAAAAAGAAAGTGATTTTGTCCAAATAGTTCATGATATACAAGAAAATCTTTTTATTGTTCAGGCGGAGGTAGCGGGATCAGTCATGTTTATTTCTCAAGAGAAAGTGCTGGAAGTTGAAAGAATTATAAAGGAGATTGAGTTAAAACTTCCACCAATAAAAACTTTTTTTATTTCAGGCGGCACAGAGCTTGCATCTC
This sequence comes from uncultured bacterium, assembly GCA_903854195.1. Classification (GTDB taxonomy): domain Bacteria; phylum Patescibacteriota; class Minisyncoccia; order Phycocordibacterales; family CAINVO01; genus CAINVO01. The sequence continues at coordinate 15,890 of CAINVO010000024.1, forward strand.
TTTTTGATTTTTCTCGTACTTTAGTACGACGAGCTGAAAGGCGAGTTGTATTGGTAAAAGAAGAGAATTTGGTCAAAGTTAGCGACACAACTTCCGCATATCTCAATAGACTATCTAGTCTTCTTTATGCTTTAGCTAGACTTTCTAACCACTTATCTGGTATAAATGAGGAACCGCCAAAATATAAATAGTTTTATATGGGCGGGTATTTGGTTGAGATGTATGGTGGCTATGGTGTAGCGGTAGCACATGAGCTTGTGGAGCTCCTTGTCTGGGTTCAACTCCCAGTAGCCACCCCAGATTAATGATTAAGAGTATAAAAGTATATTTGTTGGGTATTTTGGTGATCTCATCAGCATTAGCTGTTCTTATTTTATTTGTTAGTGGTAAGGAAAGAATCTTAATATCATATGTTAAGAATCAGTATGCTAATGTTGAGTCAGCTTTTATGCCAGCAAAGGATGTAAATGGAAATGTTTTATATAAAGGTGATGTACGGCACATTTTTTTTCATAGCTTGATAGTTTATCCAGACCTTGCTTATGGAAATAATAAAATGACTCGAATATATAAGGATTACATGATAACTAGAGATGATTTTGAAAAGATTTTGCCAGAGTTGTATAAAAATAATTTTATATTAGTAGATATTAATACTCTCTATAATGTTGATAAGGATGGAACAGTTACCAAAAAACCACTTTACTTGCCGGCGGGTAAAAAACCTTTAGTTATTTCTCTAGATGATCTGTCATATTATTATTCGATGGCAGGTAATGGTTTTGCTGACAAACTTGTTCTCGATGAAAATGGAAATGTGGCTACTGAAATTGTCACTCCGGAAGGTAAAAAGGAGGTCACACGAGATGGAGACGTTGTACCAATTTTAGATGATTTTGTTGCGTTGCATCCAGACTTTTCATTTCAGGGAGCGAAAGGGTTGATTGCTGTTACCGGATACGAGGGAATTCTAGGTTATCGAACTGATTCATTAGAGTCAGCAACACATCCGGAAGATTTGGTTTTGGTTGCGGGGGTGATTAGTAAGTTAAAATCTACAGGTTGGAGTTTTGCTAGTCATAGTTATTCTCATAGAACTGCATTTTCAACTGGGACTATATCATTAAAGGATTTAAAAAAAGATACAGAACAGTGGGATAAAGAAGTAAGACCATTGGTTGGTGAAACTAATGTTTTTGTTGGGCCATTTGGTCAAATATTTAGTCCAAATGATCCACGTAGAAATTATCTTATTTCCCAAGGTTTTAAAATGTTTTGTGGGGTAGGTATGGATCAATATTTTCGTAATTTTACAGATTCAATTGTTATGGATAGGGGGGATGTTGACGGCTATAGACTCGCCAAGACGCCCAATTTGTTGAAACCGTATTTTGATCCGTCTATCTTAGGTTTTGTTAGTATTGCAAAATAGATCAAATCCTTTTCTTTAGGGCTTGTTTCGAGCTATTAATTATTTGTGTTTTTTGTACTATAATCAACACATGCAAATATCACTAATTCCAAAAGATGAGTTGGCACGAATGGTGGCAGTACATAGAATGGCCATATTAGATACTGCGCCAGAGGAGCGTTTCGATGTTTTGACTAAAGAAGCCGTAGAAAAACTAAATGTACCAATATCAACAATTACGATTATAGATGAAAAAAGAGAATGGTTTAAATCATGTCAGGGGCTGGGTAATAAAGAAGGGGACAGAGCAGCATCTTTTTGTGGGCATGCATTACTAGAGACAAATATTTTTATTGTTGAGGATACTCTTAAAGATCCAAGATTTGCCGATAATCCTATGGTTGTTGGAAGTCCTTTCATTAGATTTTATGCCGGTATTGCTTTGATGGATAATAAGACTGGACAACCTGTTGGAGTTTTTTGCGTAAAAGATATTAAGCCAAGAAACTTGAGTTTGGAAGAGGTTTCTATTTTAACTAATCTTGCAGGGCGGGCCGAAAAAGAACTAAACAAAGGTCAATAATTTTCTTTTGAAAATGTTTGAAAAAGAAGGGTCGAAGGGACATTGAAAAGTTAAGTAAAATCATACTATGAAGTTGACCTCATATATAGATCGAGTTTTTAAAATTATTATAAAAATTCCAAAAGGGAAGGTAATAACTTATAAAGTTTTAGCTGAAGAAAGTGGTATAAAAAACCCAAGAAATATAGGGTGGATTTTACAACAAAATACAGAACCAGAGCGAATACCGTGTTATAAAGTAGTGCTCTCAAGTGGGAAACTAGCAGAGGGCTATAAGTTTGGAGGGGCGAGTGAACAGAGAAAAAAACTAATAGCTGACGGTGTTGTTTTTGATAAAAACAACAAAGTTAAAATATAATTCAAATTTATTTAAAAGTTTTATGAAAAAATATGCAGCAATTGGGCACCCCATATCTCAGTCAAAATCTCCTGATATTTTTAATGAAGCATTCAAGAGTCTAGAGATTGATTCTTTTTTTGAAAAAAAAGATGTATCACCTGAAGATTTGGAATTGTTTATTAAGACTAATTGTCAAAGCGGGGAATATACTGGACTTAGTGTAACGATTCCCCACAAGGAAAATATTATTCCATTCCTTGATCAAATATCAGAAGACTCAAAAAGTATAGGTGCTGTTAATACAGTTTATTTTACAAAAAACTCATCAAGGACATCTGAAAATTATGAATCTTTCGGAGAAAACACAGACTGGTATGGAATTACTGAAGTTTTGAAAGTTGTGCCAGAAATAGAAACAAAAAAAGTTTTACTTTTAGGTGCTGGTGGGGCAGGACATGCTTGTGCATATGCTTTGAAAAAAATGAATATTCTAAATGTTTCTATCTGGAATATTGATTCAGAAAAATCTAAAAGTTTAGCTGATAAATTTGGTTATCAAACGACTGAAAATATAAATGTTGAGGCAGACCTTATTATTAACGCTACCTCTGTAGGTTTAAACCCTGGAGAAGTTTTACCAATATCTCAAGGTCAGTTTGCAAAAGCTGGATGGGTTTTTGATATTGTTTATGCAAAAGATAAAACAGATTTTTTAAGAATAGCTGATATTAACGGGTGCCACACAATAGATGGTAGGGAAATGTTACTTGAACAGGCTTACAAGCAATTTGAAATTTTTACAGGAAAACCTGCTCCAAGCGAAGTAATGAGGAATGTTTTATTTCCTAGGGACTAGTTTAAGTTTTGAACCTTTTTTGTTTTAAGGTTTTTTTAGATCCCAACTTTAACAATATGAGCTAGTTCCTTTGATTTTTTTATAATAAGTTCGTCTCCTTCGTCAATTGTTATAAATTCTTCTTGGTTATCGGCATAGATGGTTGCGGGGCCGCGAGTTATTTTTATCCTTACTGTGTCATGTTCATCAAGAACAATATGATCGGATTGCTCGGTGCTATTGTTGAAAGCAATTCCGAGACCTGTTGTAAAGAGACATCCAGTAATACTTTTAAAATATCCACTTGAACCAAATGGGGTAGAAGCTACGATACCATCCCCAATGATTTCATGTTGATGTAAGGCGGATCCTCCAAAAGGTTTGTCATTAATATTCACTTGGTATCTGATTGCATGTCTAGGGTCGCTGTTATGCATCAGTATTTCATTTATAGCTATAAGGTTTTTCTCCCCACCATTTTTCAGAAATACATTGGCCTTAATTTTTGCCATTTTGTTTATTTCATATTTGCCACTTTGGAAACGGTCTAATATTTCTTCGTTTGAGAAAGGTTCACACATTTTACAAATACGGCTAGATTTGAGCACAATTTTAGGTATACCGGGATAAAAAAATTCAGATAAAATTAATGTCCCATCTCCACCATAGCTTATGATTACGTCCGCTTTTTCATGTACCTTGTCA
>CAINVO010000025.1 GCA_903854195.1 uncultured bacterium
AAGACTGCACAGGATGGAGCTGTTAAACTCATGTCCTTGCTTAGTGCGAAGATGATTTAGGGCCTCGTGTTTGAAAAGAAGCTGTGAGAGGTGGGGAAGAATAATAAGATTTTTTGTAAATGACCTATTCATCTCGAATGGGTCATTTCCTTGACTAAATTCAATTTTTAGTATATTGTACGTAGGTAAGTTAATCTCATCAGTTTTATTTTTGCGCAAAATATAGCTATTTTTTGCAAGAAACAGAGGCCCTAAAGTCTTTTTGAAACTCATAGAGACTTAGTCGCCTTACGCATTTATTTAAAATAAGATAGATCATCTTCTACTTTTTAAGTCAGAAGATGAAATATCTTTATAATTGCGACTAGAAAAAACAAAAAAATGTTTAGAAAAAACGGAAACACCGGAGCAAGCTCCGGCGGTAGTAGTCGTGGTGCAAGTGTTGCTCGCGGCCCAAGTAGTACATCAAGTCCATCAAGAGGCCCTTCAAGAGGAGGTTCGTCTTTTGGACATAGTAGTAGTTTTAGTGGAGGTCCACGCAGTTCATCTATGGCTCCTCGTAGTTCAACTGGAGGTAGTCGATATGGTGGAAGTTCTTCATCAAGTAACTTCTCTGGCGGTCCACGTACATCAACTGGTGGCAGTAGATTTGGAGGTGGAGCATCAAGAGGATTTTCTGGTGGTGGTCAATCAAGAGGTTTTGGTGGCCGTCCAAGATTTAACACTGGAGGTAGAGGTGGCGGATTTCGCCGATCAATTGATCCTTCTAAGTTTATAAATAAAGCTGTTATTACAGAAGAAATTTCTCGATTTGTGCCTGAGCATAATTTTGTGGATTTTCTGATTGATGATCGTCTTAAAGATAATATTATAAAGAAAGGGTATAAAGATCCGACTCCCATTCAGGATCGGGCTATTCCTCATGTTCTTAAAAATGTAGATGTTGTGGGTATCGCAAATACAGGTACTGGAAAAACAGCAGCTTTTCTTATCCCATTAATTGATAAGATTCTAAAAAACCCAGAAGAAAAAATTATTATTGCAGTACCTACTCGTGAGCTTGCTCAACAGATTGAAACAGAGCTTATTGGTTTTGTAAAAGCATTTCCAATTTATTCTGTGTGTACAGTAGGTGGTTCACCAATCTCTAGACAAATGTCTATGTTGCGTCGCCAATACAACTTTATTATTGGAACACCTGGAAGAATCAAAGACCTTGTTGAAAGACGAGCTCTTGATCTTTCAACTTTCAAAACAGTAGTATTAGATGAGGCAGATAGAATGCTTGATATGGGATTCGTAAAAGATATGAGATTCTTTATGTCAAAAATGCCAAAAGATCGTCAGACACTTTTCTTCTCAGCAACAATGTCTCATGAAATCGAAACTTTGATCAAAGAATTTTTGACAGAGCCTGTATCTATTTCTGTAAAAACAGGGGACACAGCAAAAAATGTGGACCAAGATGTTGTTAGAGTAGAGAGAGGTGGAAATAAATTTATTGTTCTAGAAAAACTTCTTGCAACAGAAGGCTTTAGTAAAGTTCTTATTTTCGGAGAAACAAAACACGGAGTTGAGAAGTTAACTAATGATCTCATCGCTAAAGGGTTCAAAGCAGAATCTATTCACGGAAATAAAAACCAATCAAAACGACAAAAAGCACTAGGTGCTTTTAAGGATAATCATATTCAGATCTTGGTTGCCACAGATGTAGCCGCCCGAGGTATTGATGTAAAAGATGTCAGTCACGTTATCAACTATGATATTCCTGCAACATACGAGGATTATGTTCACCGTATTGGACGAACAGGACGTGCTGGTAAAAAAGGAAAAGCACTGACTTTCATTCAGTAATTCCTACCCAGAAAATTTCAAAATAAAAAGACCTTTCTTGTTAAAGCCTTATGTTAAGGCGCAAGAAAGGTCTTTTTATTTTTAACTAGTGAGACTTTCATCAACCGCCCAAGTGCCCGCCACATATCCTGTCGTCCAGCATATTTGCAGACTAAAACCACCAGAGGGTCGGTCTATGTTTAAGATGTCGCCGGTAAAATAAAGATTGGAGAAAATTTTTGAGCTCATAGTTTTGAAATCTACTTCTTTAAGGTCAACTCCTCCAGAAGACACAATCGCATTCTCAGGACTCAAAAGGCTGTCTACTGTCATCTGAACATCCTTAAGAACCTTCATCAGTCTCACTCGCTCATCACGCGTGATGCTGTGATTGAAAGTGTCTCCGTTCACGTTTGCTAACTCTGTTACTATGGGTACCAGTGCCGATCCAATTAATGTTCCCAAAGAATTTTTTATTTTTTTGTTGCTATGTTCCTTAAAAAGTTTTTGAAGTTCGGTGTTTAGTGATGAAAAATCAAACTCTGGCAGGAGATCGAGTGAGAGTATTACATCTCCATAGGGCATGAGCTCATTAATTTTTTTACTCATATTCAATACGGTTGGGCCACTTACTCCAAAATGCGTAAATAATATTTTTCCTCGTTTTGCTTCTATTTTTTTACCATCTTGATAGAGACTTATCTTAATGTCAGGCAAGGTTACACCCTGTAGGTTTTTTACCCATGAATTTTTTATATTTAAAGGTACAAGTGCTGAATCTGGTTTTATTATGTTGTGACCCATTTTTTTTAACCAAACAAATCCATCTCCAGTTGATCCAGTTTTTGGGTATGATTTTCCACCAGTAGCTATGATGAATGATTTAGCTAATATTTCTGTGCCATTTTCAAGGATGATGGATTTAATTTGTTTAGTTCCTTCTGTGTTTGATCCTTCATTAATTTCTTCGGCACGTTTTATTTCCAAAACGGGGGAGTTGGTTAAAACTTCAACTCGACCTTCTTTTATGTATTCCATAAGAACATTTAAAACTGAAGATGAAGAATCGCTAGTTGGAAAAACTCGGTTTTCATTTTCAACTTTTGTTGGCATTCCTCTAGAATTAAAAAAATCCAAAGAGTCTTTTACGCTATGTTGTGAAAAAAGCAGAGAAAAGAAATTTTCCATTGTCTCTAAATTTTTCCAAAAGTTTTCTGTTATCAAATTCAGCATTGGTGACGTTGCATCTGCCTCCTCCTGTTAAAAGTAGCTTTACTCCAAGAGTTGGATTTTTTTCAATTAACATAACTTTGCCTCCGGTTGGTTGGTTTTTAAGCAGTTCAGCTGCGCGTCCTGCCGCCATCATTCCACTTGGGCCACCACCAATTACAGCCACATCCCAGATAGTATTTTTTTCATGCCTATTAGTGTCCTTTTTCATAAAAACCATATTAGCATATTAGTTGTAATAAAATCAGGATACTGGTGTATTATTAAGAGCAATTAAAAATATAAACAAAAAATATGTCATCTGAAGAAAATAAAACAAAAGAAGGTAGATTAACGAAGGCTTTTTCTATTTACGCATTGGTTGTAGTAGGTGTGTTTGGTTTGCTTGGTTACGCTGTAAACAGTGCAAGTAGTTCTGCCAATCCAAATAGTTCTGCTGACACAAGCGGTGCTGACAACTCAAACACTCAAGCTTCAACTGATACAAGTGGAGCGACTCCAATTTCAAATGCTTCCAATTCATCAAAAAATGAAACCACAGCTACTAATTCAGTAGCTCCAAAAACTGTTAGCACTAATACAAGCGCTAACACCAACACAACAAAAACTTCTTCCGTTTATAAAGACGGCACTTACAGTTCACAGGGTAGTTATGGATCACCTGCAGGTACAGAGTCCATTGGTGTTTCAGTTACTTTAAAAAATGATATTGTCGTAAGTTCTAGTGTGACAAATGAGGCAGGGGATCACACATCATCTCGTTACCAAAATATGTTCATCGGTAGTTATCAACCTTATGTTGTTGGTAAAAAAATCAGCACAATAAATCTAGGTGTTGTAGGTGGATCATCTCTTACGCCAGCTGGTTTTAATCAAGCGCTGCAAAAAATAGAAGCCCAAGCTAAAGCATAGTTAATTTGGCTAATTAAAATAAAGTAAGGCCTTAAATTTTTATGAAAGAATTTTTTCTAGATGGGATTGGTACAAAGTGGCAAATTGTCATCAATGAAAAGGAGGAAAATTTTTCTGTTGAAAAGGTGGACAAAGTTCTTCTTGAAATAAAAAATAAAATGGCCGAATATGAAAAAGTCTTTTCTCGTTTTTTACCTGATTCATTGGTGACAGAAATTTCAAAAAAAGCGGGTGAGTATGTTTTACCATTTGAGGCTAAAGAAATGTTTGATCTGTATAAAGATTTGTATGACCTTACAGACGGAGTGGTTACACCTCTTATTGGAAATACTATTAGTGACATCGGGTATGATGCAGTTTACTCTTTAAAACCAAAAGAAAATATTTCCAGACCAAAGGCTTGGGAGGAAGTACTTGATTATAAATATCCAAATCTTGTGGTGAAAGAGCCGGTACTTTTAGATTTTGGAGCATTGGGTAAAGGTCAGATGATAGATATAGTGGCTAATATTTTGAAATCTCACGGTGTAGAAAATTTTATGGTAAACGCAGGAGGGGATATTGCTTACCAAGATAAAAAAGAATTTCTAAGGGTTGGCTTGGAAGACCCTGAGGATTTTAGTCAGGCAATCGGAGTTGCAAAAATTAACAATCAGAGTTTGTGCTCGTCAGCTGGAAGTCGCCGTAAGTGGGGAGAGTACACACATATTATTAACCCTAAAACTTTAAAATCCCCAAAAGACATTTTAGCCCTATGGGTCATAGCTCCAAAGACTATTTTGGCTGATGGGTTAGCTACCGCTTTGTTTTTTGTTTCACCAGAAAAGCTTGTAAAAAAGTATACCTTTGACTACATGATTCTGTTTGCGGATCATTCAGTAAGGTACTCACCTTTTTTTAAAGGGGAACTGTTTATTAGCAAAAAAGAAAACATTAATTAATCATGGTAAAATAACATTAAAATAATATGAATAAATTAAAACCATTTGCACCAGTAGTTTTGAGAATCGGATTGTCACTAGTTTTTTTGTGGTTTGCATTTGATCAGTTTATGAATCCAAATTCATACATTGCTTTTATTCCTCAATCAATTCTAGACATGACACATGTTAGTGCTAGCTTAATTATCCATCTAAATGCTTTATTTGAAATAGTTTTTGGGACAGCATTGCTTCTTGGTTTTTACACAAGAACAGCAGCTTTGTTGCTTGCACTCCACCTCTTCGATATTACGTATGTTGTGGGTTTTGGTGGTCTTGGTGTGAGAGATTTTGGACTATCAATGGGTACTTTAGCTGTGTTTATGTACGGTAGAGATTTCCTAAGTTTAGATAGATACGTTGCCGGCAGTGTTTCGTCTGGACTGTCAGCCCAGCCATCTCCATCCATGGTGTCTCCCGTATCATCATCTGGGTCACATAGTTTACAACAGACTGTTGATACTCTGAGCAGATAAATTGTTTTAGATGTTATTATAGTAGGTATGAAAAAAAATATAGTAGCGTGTTTTTTTGTCGCGATTTTTGTCGCAACATACTTTTTTCCAGTTATTTCTAGTGCTAAAGATCTATCTACCCCAGAACATGTACCAGGAATAGAACAGATTTTAAATTTTCATAGTGATATAACAATTAAACAAGATGGGGCAGTTTTGGTAACAGAAAATATTGAAGTTGTATCTACCTTGGATACAATAAAGCACGGCATATATAGAGATTTTCCAACGGTCTATAATGATAGTCTCGGAAATCTTTATAAAGTTGGTTTTAAAATAATAAGTGTAACTCGTGATGGTCAACCAGAAATGTATCACACAGGATACATGCAAAACGGAACACGTGTATATTTTGGTGATCCAAATGTTTTTTTAAATATCGGAGTTCATAATTATGTTTTTACATATCAAACAAGTAGACAAATTGGTTTCTTCCCTGATCATGATGAATTGTATTGGAATGTCACGGGAAATGGTTGGGTTTATAATATTTTAAAATCTAGTGCAACCGTACATTTACCAGATGGTGCATGGTCAAAGCCAGATAGAAGTATTGCCACAACTGCATATACTGGAGTTTATGGATCTAAGGAGCAGGATTATATAGCTTTAAATTCAAGTGATAGTGTTTCTTTTGAAACGACAAGACCCCTTGCTCCTTCAGAGGGTTTGACGATTGCGGTTTCTTGGCCAAAAGGCTTTGTTACTCCTCCAACTTCAACACAAAATTTTCTAGACTTTCTGTTTGATAATCTATGGATTTTATTTTTGTTTGTAATATTTATTTATTATTTGATAGTTTGGTTTAAATATGGTGTTGATCCAAAGTCAAAATCTATAGTCCCACAGTATGAGGCTCCGGAAAATATTTCTCCAGCAGAACTTAGATATATCAGTGAAATGAAAGTTGATCAAAAAGTTTTTGTTTCAGCCATAATGAGTATGGCAGTTAAGGGCTATTTAATAATAGAAGATGGCAAAAGACAAAAGAAGAAATATGTACTAACTAAAACTGGAAAATCAGAGGAGTTGCTTTCTGTTGAGGAAAAACAGATTGCGCAGGATTTGTTTATTGAAATTGATACTATTATTTTAGATGACAGCCGTGCTTCCCAAATACTGCTAGCTAAGGCAAATTTGAAAAAGTCTTTAACAGATATGTATGGCGAACTGTATTTTGTACTTAATAAGGGATTGTTTGTTTTTGGGGCACTACTTTCTTTGGTGTTGTTGTATTTAGATAGTTATCTTTCAAGTCTTAATCTTCAGATTGTGGTACCACTTGTTTTTGTTTTTTGGATCCTTGGACACAGTCTTGTTGCTATGTTTTTATCAGCAAAAAACTCATGGGAGACTTCAAAGTTTCAGTCAATTTTTGCAGCTGTATTTTTCGTCGCTTTGTGTGTGATAGCTTCTATTTTTATTCCGAGTTTGCTTTTTACCTTCCCAATGCCTTTGATGTTTGTGATCTTTCTTTTGTTGGTGGTTTTAGTTAATAGCACCTTTTATTTTTTATTGAGAAGAAGGACTATTGTCGGAAGAGACATGGAAGATAAGATTGAAGGATTTAAATGGTTTCTGTCAGTAACAGAAAAAGACCGTATCAATTTTCACAATCCTCCAGAAAAAACTCCTGAGCTTTTTGAAAAATTTCTACCATACGCTTTTGCGATGGGTGTAGATGTAAAATGGGCAGAACAGTTTAATGATGTATTTAAATCGATAAAGGATAATACTGGAGTAGAGTATCAACCTATTTGGTATCACGGAAATATGTTCATGGGAAATTCTATTAGTGGTTTTACCGATAATTTTGGTAGTTCGTTTAGTTCAGCAATTTCTTCAGCTTCAGTTGCGCCAGGATCTGGTTCAGGTGGTGGGTTTGGAGGTGGAGGTTTCGGTGGTGGCGGAGGCGGAGGAGGGGGTGGAGGTGGTTGGTAATTAATGTAAAGTTTTAAATAAAAATAATTAAAAAATAACGAATGGAATTTTACAGAACATTTTTAACTTTAACTAAAAAGCTTCAGCGTGTTAAACATGTAGTGAGAAGAAAAAGAAGAAATAGAAAATCCATTACTCAAAATAGTTATGCAAGAAAGGCTGTTTTGGCTGAGCATGAGGAGGAGGCGCGAAAGCTTGCGCTTTCGCGCCTAGAGCATTTCAATCAATTCTATAATTTTAAATACAATACCGTCAGGGTAAAATATCAAAAAACTCGATGGGGTAGTTGTTCATCAAAAGGTAATTTAAATTTCAATTGTAAAATAGCCACACTCTCACCTCAACTTCTTGACTATATTATTGTTCATGAACTTTGCCACCTAGGTCAATTTAACCACTCGCAAAAATTTTGGTATTTAGTAGAACAACAAATGCCAGACTATCAAAAATTGCGTGCAGAGCTTAAATTGATTAGATTATAATTTTTTAAATATGAAAAACATCAAAGTAAATGACAAAATGCAGAAAAATTATGCTTATATTTTGTCAGAACTGGAAGGGAAAAATTTTGATTCATCGTTTAGACCAGATCTTACACCTAAACAAATGTTGGAGCTCGGTGTCTTTGGGGGTGTGTATATGAGAGATTGTGAAAAAGAGTTTCCCTCAGATTGGTTTAAAAAAGCAAAATTTGCGCCATTTAATAAAGTTGAGAATCATAAAAATAATAACCTCCCTGATGATAATAAACATATCGCCTCAATTAATTATTTTGGAGTAAACGCAAGTCAACCACTTTCGGTTTGGAAAAATAAAGGTTGGATTTATAAGGAAGATCCACGAGGTTGGTTTCAGTGGTATTGCAGATATTACTTAGGTCGTCGTATTCCCAATGAAGATCTGAGACAAATTAAAAGGTGGAGAGCGATGGTTAGACATGTAGCTCAGATTTCTCATAAATGCAGAGTGGGGGATTTTTCATGTAACACAAGACAGCGTCAGGCTTTATTGCACTGGGCTTATGATAGTAGAAAGATGTAACCTTAAAAGAAATAAAGGGATTTGCGCTTGCTATCAAGCCCCGTTTGCTTATTTGGCTAAAATAGCTATAATTCCCGTACATACTAATTGTCAGTTATATACATAAATATGATTAAATTACGCGCATTTGCTATCTTTCTGTTGATTGTCGGTATCGCTTTGGGTTATTTTGTCTATCTAGGAAGCTGGCCTTTCAAGCTAGGTCTAGATCTAAACGGTGGTACTCATCTTGTTTATCAGGCTGATGTTTCAAAAATTCAGTCAGGTGACGTAGATAGTGCTATGCAGTCTCTTCGAGATGTTATTGAAAATCGTATAAACGTCTTCGGTGTTGCTGAGCCGCTTGTCCAAACAGAGACAGCTAATATTTCAGGACAAAGTGTTCACAAACTTATTGTGGAGCTTCCTGGTGTAACTGACACAAACAAAGCTATAGAAATGATTGGACAGACACCTGTACTTGAGTTTCGTATTGCTGCGACATCATCACTTGCAACAGATGCGAGTTCTTCAGCAAGTACAACACTTGCTTCTATGTTCGTCGCTACTCCTCTTACTGGACGTTTCTTGGATCGTGCTAGTTTGGATTTTGATCAAAATACACATCAGCCAATTGTATCTTTGCAGTTTAATGCAGAAGGAAAAAAACTTTTTGCAGATATTACAACTGCCAATGTTGGCAAACAAGTAGCTATCTTTTTAGATGGCAGACCTATTTCAGTGCCAACTGTTCGTGAGCCTATCACTGATGGAAAGGCGGTTATTAGTGGAGGATTCACACCAACAGAAGCAAGTACACTTGTACGAAATCTAAATTACGGTGCTCTTCCAGTACCTATCAATCTTATAGGTACAGAAACAATCGGCGCCTCACTTGGAGTAAACGCACTTCATACTAGTGTTTACGCTGGTATCATTGGTTTCCTTTTGATCGCTTTGTTTTTACTACTTTGGTACAGATTGCCGGGTGTTGTTGCGGTTGTGTCTTTGGGTATTTACGTTGCTATCAACCTTACAATCTTCAAACTCATTCCAGTTACTTTGACTTCAGCCGGACTCGCAGGATTTATTTTATCCATCGGTATGGCCGTGGACGCCAACATTCTTATTTTTGAAAGAATGAAAGAAGAGTTGAAAAGAGGACTTTCTTTAGAGGATGCTATTCGTGAAGGATTTGCTCGCGCATGGAATTCTATTCGTGATTCGAACCTATCATCAATTATCACAGCGGTGATTCTTTACAGCTTTGCCACTTCCGCTTTGATTAAAGGGTTCGCGCTTGTGTTCTTGATAGGTGTACTCGTTTCAATGTTTACAGCCATCACCGTATCCCGTACACTTCTTCGCGCATTAGGATTTAAAAAGAAGAACGCCTTTATTCACTTCCTATTTAGCAACGGCATTAGTAAATAAAAATAAATACCAACATGTTTGTAATTAAATACAGAAAAATATTCTACATCTTCTCAGTGCTTCTCGTCGGATTTTCTATCTTTGCGGTTGCTCGTTGGGGACTAAACTTTGGCATCGACTTTAAGGGTGGATCAATGATTGAGGTTGCTTATACTAGTGCTCGACCAAGCCTTACGGATATAAATGCAAATCTTGCATCACTTAATATCGGCAACGCTGTTGTTCGTCCAGTAGGGGATGATGGATACATTGTACGAACAAAAGATTTAACTGAGCCTGAACGTCTACAAGTTCTAGATGTTATGTCCGCAAGTAGTACTGCTCAAATGCAGGTAAAGCAGTCTGATACAGTCGGTCCAGTTCTCGGACAGGAACTTCAAAGTAAAGCTGTAACTTCTGTTGTGCTAGTTATTTTGGCTATAGTTCTCTTTATTACTTTTGCTTTTCGTCAGGTTTCCAAACCTGTTTCCTCATGGAAATATGGTCTAGTTGCTATTGCAGCTTTGGTTCATGATGTTGTTGTTCCAACTGGTATCTTCGCTTTCCTTGGAAGAAACGGAGGATATGAGCTTGATGCACTTTTTGTGACAGCCATCCTTGTGATCCTTGGATTTTCAGTTCATGACACTATTGTTGTGTTTGATCGAACTCGTGAAAATCTTAAACATCAGACTTCTGGTAAGAAACCTTTCAGCGACATAGTAGGAGAAAGTGTTTCTCAGACATTTACACGTTCAATTAACACATCTCTTGTTGTGATTGTTGCGCTTCTTGCTTTGTTCTTCTTTGGTCCTGAAAGTACACATAACTTTTCTCTTACACTTATGATCGGTATTGCAGCTGGTACTTACTCTTCAATCTTTATCGGTTCACCACTTCTTGTGACATTAGAGAAACTTCAAAATCGAAAAAATAAGTAAATAATAAAATAAAACACCTTTTGAAATGCAAGCGTGCTCGCTACTGCGAGCCGTTATACTCGGCCTCAACGGCCTGTGCAATGCATTTCAAAAGGTGTTTTATTTTATGTTTTCCGTTTCATTTTGATATTTTGCTATTTGTGCTTTCTATATTGTTAACTGGCATGGTAAAATATTGATATGAAAAACTTTTCAATAAAGGAGTCTTTGTCTTATGGTTGGGAGATGACAATTACTCATATTTGGCCAGTTGTGAGTCTTACTTTTATTGCTCTTATTCCAGTTATTTTATTAAGGTTGCTCTCGATTAGTTTTGGTAGATATTTTGCAGTATCGGAATTAATTAAATACGGTCCGGATCAATTAAAAATGCTCCCCGGGGAGGTTGTCTTTCAAGACATTTTTTCATTTGTAAATCCAGCAAATTATTATTTCATAGGTATGTATCTGTTTTCAGTCTTGCTTATATATATAATCTACATACTTGTTAAGATTGGATTTATAAAAATCTTCCTAAACATTTCAAATGGAGAAAAGCACACTTTTAAACATGTGCTCAGGTATCAGCATATTTTTTGGAAATTTATTGGAGTAACTATTCTATATACAACAGCTGTTGTTCTCGGAACAATACTACTTATTATTCCAGGTATTTATATCGCAGTAAAATATATTTTTGCTCCTATTCTTGTGATTGATAAAGAAATGAAACCAGTCAAAGCTATGAGTGAGAGTGCAAAAATGACAGTTGGTATAAAATGGAAAATTATTGGTTTCGGTTTGGTTTTGTTTGTTATAAATTTTCTAGGAGCAGCACTTCTTGGTTTGGGTGCAGTTATTACCACACCGATTACAACCTTCGCCCTTATTTTTGTTTATAAAAAGTTTTTAGTTTAAATTTTTAGCACTTTTTATTTTTAAAAAAGTGCATTGTTCCAAACATGTCTTCTCAAACTTTACCTATTAATGCAAGAGCAAAGACCCTCCTCCTCACTTTTCTCTTTGCCCTCTCCCTCACACTCTTCGGACAAGTAGCTAAAGCCGATGCTCTTCTCCCAGGAAACATCTCATCATGTGGAGAGCTAGGAGTATTTGGAACATATACACTAACTACAAATGTATCAACATCTTCTGGCCCCTGTT
Organism: uncultured bacterium; assembly: GCA_903854195.1. Lineage (GTDB taxonomy): Bacteria > Patescibacteriota > Minisyncoccia > Phycocordibacterales > CAINVO01 > CAINVO01. The sequence goes on from CAINVO010000025.1 coordinate 11,929, forward strand.
TTACAATCACAGCAAGTGGAGTAACTATTAACTCTGTAGCTACTAGTACAATTAATGGAAGTACCATTACAAATGGTTTCGACATTACCTTTGACGGATCAGTAGTAAACAATGGAAATGTAACAGGTAGAGCTATCTTTAGAGGAACTAGTTCAAACACAGGTACAATCACCGGAAATGCTGATGTCTTCTTTCCATCCCCAAGTCCAATTGCTGGAACCGTTACAGGTAAAGTTCTGTATCATGGGTATCCGTTTCCCTCTAATGGTTTACTTGCATACTGGAACCTGGATGAAACAAGTGGAACTAGAGTTGACTCAAGTGGAAATGGGAATGATTTAACTGACACGGGTTCAGTTGGTTCTACTTTAGGTAAGTTGGGTAATGCAGCAGATTTTAATGTAAACAATACCTTAACAGAATCTAATAATTTTGATTCTACTAAGTCATATACAATTTCAATGTGGGCTCAATCTTCATTGTGGGATGGTTACTGGGATACTATTTATGCAGGAGGGATGGAACTTAGTCCGGGGAGAGTGGATAGTGGAGGATCTCCATTTTATAACCCAGGGAACGGCGTCAATTTATTAACAGTAGATGGGGTAACTTCGAGCGCTGATCCAAAATTTTTAGTTGTAACTTACGATTCAGATTCTAAAGTATACACGTTCACTGTGAATGGTGTGACTCAAACTTATACAGGCCTAGCAGCTCCAACTACATATTCTCCACGTGGTGTACAGATAGGTTTAAACTTTACTGGTTGGGCTGATGAAGTTGGTATTTGGAACCGAGCTCTTTCATCTTCAGAAATATCATCAGTATATAATAGTGGAAATGGTCTAAAATTTAATATTGCTAATTCTGCACTTTATTTTAATGCTGCCATGGATAATGATTGGGGCAATCTTTCTAATTGGTGGGAAGACTCAGATTATACAGTTCCTGCGTTAAGTTTACCTGCAGGTGGTGACAATGTTTTTGTAAATGCAAACGTAACATCAGATTCTAGTGGTGGCGCAATTGCATCAAGTACTACTTTTACAAATACTAGTTTCGGTCCAGGACTCACTCTAACAAGTAACGCAACTTTCCAAGGAACCTCCACCAACTCCGGCACCATCAACGGAAACGCAAAAGTCTACTCTCCATCTCCAGATCCAATCGGAGGAACAGTAACCGGTACCGTCAAATACTATGGATACCCACGTACCCTATACTTCAACGACCAAGCATCAGGACA
>CAINVO010000026.1 GCA_903854195.1 uncultured bacterium
AGCTAACAAAACTATAGCTAGAAATACCAATATTAAAGAATTTGATGACATGCAAAAAGTATATCAAATATACTCCAATTTGTGTTAAAAATATGCTAATATGACCTTAAATAAATTAAGAAAAAATATATGTCAATACAACTAGATATCAAGGCGGGCATCAAAGATGCAATGATTAAAAAAGAAGAGATCAGACTATCAGTACTACGCGGGCTTTCATCTGCTTTTACAAATGAACTAGTTTCACAAAAAAGAATGCCTCAGGAAGAACTTTCTGATGAAGATGCAATTAATGTTATCCGTCGCGCACTAAAACAAAGAAAAGATTCTATTGAACAATTTGAAAAAGGCGGACGACCTGACCTAGCAGAAGGAGAAAAAGCAGAACTTGCAATACTTGAAACATTTCTTCCAAAACTTATGAGCAAAGAAGAAATTCTAGTTGTCGTTGAAGCTAAGAAAGCTGAACTTGGCGAAATTGACCCTGCAAAAATTGGCATTTTCATTGGTGCTGTTATGAAAGAACTTAAAGGAAAAGCCGATGGTGCAGATGTAAAAGATGTTGTAGAATCATTACTCAGATAAACCCATAAATTTTTATGAGTAACGAAGCTCCCATAAACACCAATGAAGAACCTTTGCTTCCTGGATTTGAGGAGGCATCACAAACAAAGAACACACCTACCGAAGTACCAGTAGAGAAAAAACAGCCTGGCCCCCTTATGCGTATGTACCTCGAAAAGTGTGAGGATATTAACACTGAAAAAGAACTAAAAGAAGCTAATGATAAGCTTCTTGCTGCAAGACTTGAGGATGAAAAAGATAAGGCTTCAAAAGCTATTGCGGCTAAAAATGTTGTCCCTCAAAAAACTATCAGTGAGACAGACTCTATTTCACAAAAAGGCGAACCACAAACAGGAGGATGGCTAGCTGATTGGGAAAGAAAACACGACGAGAACTAAAGCCAGCAAACACTTAATTATGTGCAAGCTGGCTTTCTCTTTGGACTGTTGTAAAATTGAAAGAAATTAACCGTAGTAAATGTATAAGCATTATATAAAAACAAAGTGAACAAGAAAGGCATCATTAAAAATTTTTCAATCATTTTTTCTAGTGCCATTTTGGGTGCAATTATTTTTCATTTCTATTATGTTCTTAAGAGTCAAAATCCTACCAATCAACCCAAACTAATAGTCGCCCGAGAAAATTCAGCAAATTTTAAATTCATAAATCCAATACTTTTTACTGACACAGGATCAAAAAATGATTATCCTGAACTCAAAAACCTACAGAACAATATACAAAAATATATAAGCAGTCAGACAAATTCAGGTAATGCCTCTGATATATCAGTCTACATAAGAAATATGAACTCCGGTCACTGGACAGGTGTGAATGAGAATGACACATATGCACCCGCAAGTATGCTAAAAGTTGCAATGCTTATTGCTTACAAAAAACTATCGGAATCTGATCCAACTGTACTAAATAAAAATTTATTTTATATAAAAAATCTAGACAATAAAGAATACTTCAAATCTACAGACTCGCTTCAAGGCAACCAATCCTATACAGCAAGCGAACTGATAAACGACATGATTACCAGATCAGGAAACGATTCTCAAGATGCATTATTAAAAAATATTGATGCCACTTTTTTAAGTGAAGTTTATGATGACCTTCTTATTACACTTCCCCACGATAATAATGGCGATATAGATTTTCTTTCACCCAAAGCTTATTCGTGGCTATTCCGCACACTTTACAATGGCGCATACCTCAGCAATGCTGATTCCGAAAATTCACTATCACTGCTATCCCAAACCGAATTTGACCAAGGATTAAAATCTGGATTACCAGCTTGGATTACTGTATCTCATAAATTTGGAGAAAGAACAAAATTAGCTGATGACGGAATTACAGTGACAGGAAGAGAGCTTCATGACTGTGGAATTGTTTACTATCCAAACTACCCATATTTTATTTGTGTGATGACAAAAGGTAATGACTTTAACAATCTAGAGAATGTTATTCAATCAATATCAAAAATGACATTTGATGAAGTTGAGCTGAACCTTGCAGAAACAGCAAGTACAACGAGCACGAACGCTCCTACAGATTAATTGACGGATTTGTACTAATTTAATTAAACAAAATCTAAACCCTTGTATAGTTACCTTACTTATTTAGTATTTTCTAATCACACCTTTAACAATAGCAGCTATTTCTAATTGATACTCTGGATAAATTGGTTTGAAATTTTTATTAGCTGGTTCCAGCCAAATTTTATTACCTTTTTTTCTAAAAAATTTCATTGTCCAACCTTCATCAACTTGAGCGATAACGATATCACCATCTTTTGCCTCGGACTTTTTCCATTCAGCAATAACGAGATCCCCTTCTCTTATGCCAGCATCAATCATTGAATCACCCTTTACTTCGAGCATATAGGTAGACTCTTTGTTGCCAATAAGGTATTCATCGATACTCATTGTATCTAGATTTTCTTGTTCTGCAGCCGTAGGAAAACCAGCTTCAACTAATCCGAGTAAAGGTATCTCACCAATAATCTTATTTGGTATAAGGCGACCCTTAGAATCTTTTTTAACCATCCCCTCTTCAACCAATTTATTAACAAGCTTGTATACGGCGTTTTTGGATTTGAATCCAACTAGAGTCATTATTTCCTGATAACTTGGCATACGCTTATGCGACTTGTAAAACCCAAGTATTTTATTTTTGTAATTTTCAATCATTTTATATATTTTAATCTGTACCGTTAGGACTCTACTTATGACCAACTAATTATACTACCCTTTTACAAAATAAATGTAGAAACAAAACTGAGAGACTTGCTCATCCAGCCAAATGAATTTGAGGATCTGGTCATTTTGTAAAGTTGAACTCTCAAATACTGATGCCTCTGTGCTTCTCTTTTGTAGGAAAGACCTCTTACAATTTTTCGATCAATTTCTCGGTTGAGAATCTCAATCTCTTTTTGTGTTTCCTTTATTGTATTATTTTTGCTCATGGTTTTTATTTTATATAATTTACCTGTACTTAACCCTGCTTTGTTATTTATATTATAAGTGAACTATCGTTCACCCGCAAGCTTATACCTGGGGATAACTAACACTGCTCGGCTATCCCCCCTTTTTGCTTTGCTTAAAGACTACAAACATGTTTATATACAAGTAGAATTTTTGTATGAGTGAAGTAAAAAGCATCTTCGGTTGCTATTACCCTGACAAAAAAGAATTCAATGCGAGAGTATTTTTTACCGAAAATATTACGGCCCTTGCAGAACTTTTCGGTATTGAATATTACGACCTTGATTTAGTTTTTGGATACGAGGCAAAATCAAACGTTAGGTTGGTAATGGGAACGAGGAAATTTCCTATTAACCTAAAAGGTAAGATCGATATCACAAATCACAAACTTAGAGTCTTTTACAACCTTTCAGTAATTGAAAATTCGTTGATTAAAGCCAATGAGGAAGGCATCGAATATTTAGCGGGACAGGCCTGGTGCTATATCGCTGAAATATTTAGAACCTTTGTGATTCTTGAGGGGAAGGTCAAACAAAAAGAACTACTACCCTCGGACATGTTTGTCAGATTCAACATCAGACAAACATATTCTAAGGTGGTCGAACAATTTGTCACACCTGGATGCAATTGGAGTCCCGAAAGATTAGCTCGTGAGTTTGACGTTACTTTCATCAGCACATATATTGCACAAATGGTTGCAGCATGGGCGGTAAAAGATAATGAGTTTGACCTTGAAGAAGTTGCGGACATCATACGCAAGACCAAGCGCTTCAATATCAAAATTGCACCGCTCTAAAAATCGGGAAAAATAACAAGGGTTGGACGGTATATACAGCCAACGAAACAAATCTAAAAGCAAACGGGCCCCTGCAACAAAGGTGGCCCGTTTTTTATTTTACTCACAAAATCCCTGTGGAATCAAAATTTAAAAATATTTTAATTTTGATAACTTTACCTAATTAGATGTTTTTTCAGTTATTAGACTGTAATCATTAGAAAATAAATATTTGGACATTACAAAAATACTATAGGTAATATAGGGCGCTGCAAACACATCAATTGAATAGTGAACATGTGCCAACAAAACAGAAATTCCGAAAAGCAGTGACACAGATAAAAAGATGTACCTCAAAACTTTTTCATTCCAAAAAATTAAGGCAAAAAGAAATGGAAATCCAGTATGTCCTGAAAAGAAAAATCCAGCTGTCATTCCGAGACTGCCGTATATGTTATCCCAAAATCCCTTATCTAAGACTACGCTGTTTGGATAAATACCAAGGTGAGTCAGAGCGTTAAACATTGCTCGTGTAGCAATAAATATTGCCCCAGCTTTTAAAGAAAAAATAAGATATTTAGGTTTTGAAATAACCAGGAGTGTTACAAATAATGTAAAAATAAACGCACCCTCAACTATTATAGTATTGAGACCAACTACTGGCAGATTATCCAATAAAATATCCCTAACAAAATTACTAGAAACTCTAGTTGTGTAGGCGGATGCGTAAAGCTGGAAAATCAATGCGAGCGCAAATATGACAATGCCTATCATTAATGATTTTTTTCTTTCTTCTGTAAAGAACCCTTTGTAATGAAAATATGTCATAATATGAGTATTGGATATAAAAGTTATTTATTATTTGTGTCCAATCAATTATATCAAATATATCTAAAAAATATATAAAATGCCTGAAAAAGAAATGAAATTGAGTGTAATAATCCCTGCCTATAATGAAGAAAAATTCATTGAAAGGTGTCTTAAATCTGTATTTGAAAACATACCGGAAGTGACAGAAGTGATCGTTGTAGACAACAATAGTACTGACAAAACCTCAGAAATTGCTAATAAACTATCCCTACAATTCCCAAAAATTAAAGTTATAAAGGAAACAAACAAAGGAACAAACAAGGCTCGACAAAGAGGTTTTGAAGAAGCTAAAGGAGAACTACTTGTTTTTATTGATGCTGACACCTCAGTACCTGCTGGTTGGTATAACAAAATTGTAAAAAACTTTAGTGAGGATAAAAATCTAGTTTGCCTTAGTGGTCCAGTTTTCTTTACCGACATATCAAGACTCATGCAAATAGCTGCTGGGTTTTATTTTTACATACTAGCCATGCCTATTTACTATACCATTGGATATATGGCTATTGGCGCAAACCTTGTCATTAAAAAAGATGTACTCAAAAAAATGGGTGGTTTTGATATTTCAATTGACTTCTATGGTGATGACACTGACACAGCAAGACGAGCAAGTAAGTTTGGTAAAGTAAAATTTAGTCCAGACTTTGTTATAAACACTTCAGGACGAAGGCTGGCGCAGCAAGGACTACTATCAGCTGGAACAAAATATACAGCAAACTTTTTTTCACAAGTTTTTATCCATAAAACTGTAAATAAAAAATATACGGACCACAGATAGAAAATAAAAAAACCAAATTTAATTTAGCAAAAAAAACAGCCGCCACGCATAACACGTGACGGCTTTTTTCGGAGGAAATTTCTTAGCCGATCAAAGCATCTTTCAAAAGATGCTGATGGCACACAGAGGTTTTTAAACAGTCTTTAACATGTTGGACAAGGTCCAATGGTTGTGTTTCTTTTTTAGACAGAACCGTCACATGATTCCCCACAATTACATACTCTGTCTCTGTTGCTTTAGCCTTTCGGTTATTTTTAGCAACGCAGAGATTAGTGAGAATGACCTGTCTCAGACTTTCTGGGTACAACGAGGTAAGAAGATTACTAAACGGAACACCACCCAAAATACCTTGTTCCGTTTGATCTTTTTCAAACTCATGACCATGAGGCATCATTGGTTCAATAATGACCAGAGAAATTTTCTGTCGGTTATTGAGAATGAACGAAATTGCTTCAGGAAATGTTTGAAAGTGCTGAAGCTTAAAATGTTTGGCCAAAGCCATAACATAATGATGCGTAAATTGTGTGAGTCTGTCGACATACACAATCAAAGGTTTTCTATTAGCCATATTCTTAAATCTCAAAATCTCCTTGTAAAATAACACTATCTGAACGATTTGTCAATATAAAAATTAATTAAATTTTAATGGGTTTTAATCGACTATGACACAAAACAGACCAGCTTCCCCGCAATCTTGTATTTCAAATATAAATCCTGTAGTATCGGCTAAGATAGAAAATATGATCCAGAAAATAGAATATGCGGAGACAATTTTTGGTGGCACAAATAAAGTAAAACGCATTATAGTAGAAGAAATTATTAGCAGGCGGCAAGAAAGAAGGCTGAGCCACGAACAAATGGATGGCCTATTCCGACAAAACGCTGACTGGCCAAGAATGTTGGAGATTGAAGAAAATCCAACTCTTCTAACTTATAATTTTTTACGAGAATCAATGTGGTTACTTTTTGGTAATCTAAGTGCACTAAAAATCTGGGGGTACACTGATCTCGCAACGGGAAAAGCGATTAGCGATAGGGTGCGAGAATATCTCATTGAAAATCCAGAGGTTGTAGAGTTGGCTATGGCTGAGTTCCAGCAATACCACAAAATACTACATATCACCAACTATTCACCTAGCCCCGATAAGTACATTGAGAACATGCTTCAACGGATGAGATTGATTCAACGCCCTGACAAACCCGATATTATTGTTGGGCAAATCAGGAGTGGCCACATCAACCAATTTACCCCCCTTCAGTATGCGTGCATTCATATTGATATTGAAATCATGAGATCCTTAAATGTGATAACTGAAAAATAAGAATGAGCGCTAAATACCCAACATCTTAAATGTAATAGGCCTAGCGACTTCAAAAATCAAAACACCCCGCCAAATAAAAATGGTTGGGTGTTTTTCAATTAAATCAGAGAACAAAGATTATTAAATAAAATATTTTTTATGTAAAGCAATGGGAAGTCCTGCATTCATCGCCTTATCAATAGTATCCTGAGTACCAACACTTTGATTGACCTGAAAAGCATGAACCTCATCTGAAACCTTTACTTCTTCTGTATCCCTCATGAAATAATGTTCTTGAGTGATAGTGTGATAAGGCATCTCAACTAAACTTGTTGGATTTATTTTTTTAATTTTTCTCAAAATGAAAGCCATATCATCAATATCTTTTTTTGTAATTGGTGGATGACACCAGTTCACATAATAATCATTTATAAAATCTTCAAGATAAGCAGGAATTATCACTCTCAGACTTGAGCCATCTGGACATAATTGTAAAGCTTCATCCATGCAAAAAAAATCTACACCTGTACCTCCTCCTGTAAGGACTCCGTCGCCACGTTTAAGAACTTCACGCACAGAGGCTCTAACATCTTCCTCCACCTGCTTATTAGTAATCTTCCATGTCCCCGTAAATAAAATCCATTTCATAGGTAAAGTATACCAGAGCAATTCACAATGTTAATTACTTGTGAATTAAGGCTAAAAATACCTTGAAGCAATTTGACTAGAGTTAGAGACCCATTAATCTTATTTTGATATACAAAGTAAGCATGCCAATTGCAAAACCATAAACAAATATGAGTGTGCTATTGAAACGATTACCGCCATTGATGAAATATGTGAGGCCTAACAAAACCGCTAAAGCAATAATAATGCCAACAAAGAAGCTAGTGGGTATTTCCATATAATTAAGAGATTAGATTATTAAACTACCTACATTCATTATGTTCCTACAAGTCATAATTGACAAACACTACTTTAATGATACTTTAAGTCCAGTTACTATCGGATAACTTAGTACCATGAAAAATAATGCATCGTCTGAAGTAGAAGAAATGTGGGAATCACTCCTCAATTTCACATGTCTCGAAACGGAAGCAAGCGAACTTGCGTATATGTGTGACAAAGCAAACCCGAACAATAAAAAACAAAGCTGTTTCAAAACGGCTATGGCAAAGAAAAAATATGAGAAATTGTATAACAAACCTCTTTCCAGGATAGCTTCTGGATTGTTGATTGTTTCCCTGCTGATCATATCTTTTTGTTTTTTACTAGGCACAGGAGGTCGTATGTTCAAAGGAGAACCCTTTGTTGTTATTCTTTGTTTGATCGGGATTACCACATTTGGTATTTACCTGACAAGAAGAATGCGCAAGGAAAACTTACTCAGAGACAAAATCGACCATGACACAGTCGTCTTCTTTGAGCGTGCCGCGGAAATCTACTTAGTTCTTTTTAAGCACTTTGACCAAACAACAACGTTTGACCTTTGCAGCGCGATCGAGAGATTGGTCAGTGATTTGACTGATACAATAAAAATGAGTCCTAATCTTCGTGACCCATCTGAGCCAGATCAAGATCCTGTTGCTGAAGAAAGATTACTTCTAAAAACTGCTGTGGATTTAGTTGTCCATCTCGAATTGATGGGTACTAATAAAATAAATGCACTGCTATCCAACAAGAACGACTGTGAGGCACTCAAAAAATATAGGGCGGAAATGCTCTACAAAAAACTCTTTGAGACCGCCTGATCAAGACCATGGCAATATTGCCAAATAACCCGACCAGTTCCAATAAGATTTACAATCTTTGTGGAATAGGTCGGGTTTTTATATTATTTTCCCATTAACCCTTGGCCACTTCTCCTTCCATTTTTTATCAGCCATTCTCTTTTTTAATAATTCACTATCCCCCTTAAATTTAGGACTAATTCTTATTTTAAAATTAATCAAATCATCTATACCATAAGGTGCTATGAGTTTTAATTTATTATTTTTATCCAAAGTCACCCCGATAGCGGTTACCGTTTCGGGCCATTGCGATATTGCATCTTCTGTAGATTTATATGGAGGTAGATTGTTCCATTTATGTGCGTAATATTCATTTACCACTTCCCAGGTTATACCAGTTTTCTGTCTTAGCTTTTCTGACAATTCCTCATCAGCCTTTTCATCATTTCCATTTGGATCAAAATAAACTAAATCAATGTCTCTTGTATCTACGGTTTCTTTTTCAATTTCTAAAAGATGATTCCAGACTTTATTTCTTACAAATCCAGCACCTATAATCCAATCTTTTAGATTTAGAGCGGCCGCAGCATAGATGACGCTCATCATCCATTTGTCTTGTAATATCAAGTTGAGGATATCTTGTTCAGTCATTTATTTTATATTTCAATAATTTTCTAAGATTTTTTGTCGGTGCTAAATTTAGAAAGTATACCTAGAAAAAATTCGTCTCCTTCAGTTATATCTACAAAATTTTCTGGATGAAACTGTAGACCATATATTGGCAAGTTTATATGTTTTATTGCCTCTGGTCCGTCGTCTGATTTTGCAAGCACACTAAATTCTTGAGGCATTTTATCAATAATCCATCTGTGGTTTTCATAAACCGATATTACTGGTTTATGAAAACCAAAGTCATCAACAATATTAATACTCCTTATCCCCTTGTGTCTTGTCGTCAATTCCCTCAATGAACCACCGAAAGAATATGCTATCAATTCAGACCCAAAACAAATTCCAATAAGTGGTACCTTAGAAGAACGTATTAAATTAATTTCATCCTTAAAATCTTCATGTTGCCAGACAACAGAGGAATTACTGCTTCCCGAGAGAATAACTAAATCAAAATAATTCAAATCTGAATCTAAAATATTGTTCCACTTTTTTATAATCTCTATTCCAGGAATTAACTCCTGTAACTTATCCAACAAGCTAGTTCCATTATCAATAAGTAGTACCTTCATTTAGAACAATTATATCATTATTATTTATATTACCCACTTGTATAATCTGCGTTTTTTAATTCAAAATTGGTGGCCCTACAGAGAGTCTAAACCTTCTCGTGCTAACACTTAAGGGTTATAAAATAGCAAATTACCCTCTTTGACATTTCACACAAAAACCAAAAAATTCCAATGAGTGCTCTGAGATCGTTTTAAATTTTAACGAATATTTTAAGACCTTTTCACTCAGTTTATTAATTTCACAAATTTCAACATCCTCAATGTCACCACATTTTTTACATATCAAATGGTGATGGTGATGATCATTTAATTCAAAATAAGTTGTATCTCCTCTTAAATCAACCCTCTTAAGTATTCCTTTTTCTTCAAAAGATTTTAATGTTCTGTAAATAGTCGCTGCATCAAGCTTGGGTTTTTTAATGTGTTTGGAAATAAACTCTACATTTAGTGGAGCGTGATACTTTGAGAAAATTTCTAGAATAGAAATACGGCCATGAGTTATCTTATACCCTCCTTCTTTGAGCAACTCTAAAAACTTCTCATTATCTATGTTATTTACAGTATTTCCTTTAACTTTTTTCATGAATGAATACTACAACAAATGCAACTGGTTTGCAACAACTTGACACCGCATCATGAAGGGTTTACACTGCTTTCAGAAATGCAAATAAATTGCATTTAGAACAAACATAAGCAACCAATATGAAAAGAACAATTATATACGACGGCGCGATGTACTGTGGAGAAGATGGATGTAGCTGCGGTTGTCCCGTAGCAGAACACTTGCCTGATGAAGGTGTGGTGGAGATCCATGACCCCAAAAAGCCTGAAAATGGCCGCACGAGGATGACTGTGACTGAGTACAACACTCTCATCAAAAATGCCAAGCCTGTGACAAGCAAGGCGTAGGCCCCTCTCCAAACATAGAGATTGTGTCGTAAAACATCAACCCCTTGTCTCAATGACCTGGGGTTGTTTTTTAAAATTAATTAATAAAAATATGAGAATTGCATTTGTTGGAAAAGGAGGAAGTGGAAAAACAACACTCTCTGCCCTATTCGCACAACACCTATCCAAATCCAAAAAACCTGTATTAATTTTTGATGCAGATTTAAATATTCATCTACCTGAACTTATGGGTCTCAAAGACTTGATATCTCCAGATATGCACATTTCTAAACAAGAGGTGTCTACATCTATAAAAAAGTATCTGATTGGAAAAAATGAAGAAATAAAAAACTTGAGTGATCTCAAAAAAACAACACTCCCGGGTGAAGGCTCAAACCTCATTAACATGAAAAATCTTGAAGAAAGTATCTTAAGGCCTTACTTGGCACAAGAAGACAATCTTTATCTGGCTGTGGTGGGAACATACGAGGATGAAAAAATTGGCAAAAGTTGCTATCACGGAAATCTGGTCATCTTTGAAAATATTTTAAACCACCTTATAGATAATTCTGGATATGTTGTAGCAGACATGGTTGCTGGTGTAGATGCTTTTGCCAATACTCTTCACTCTCAATTTGATGTACTCGCTCTAATTGTTGAACCTACAAAAAGAAGCATCGAGGTTTTCGAACACTACAAACATTTAGCAGAGCAAAGTAATGTTCATAGAAACCTTTTTGTTATTGCTAATAAAATAAGAAGCGAGGCTGATAGAAAGTTTATAGACGAACACATTCCAAAAGAGCAATTTATAGGTTACTTTGAAGAATCTGAATACTTAAGAAACACAGAGCAAACATCCTCACCTTTGGATATAAATTCCTTAGAAAACGAAAATATAAACCTTCTTGAAAAAATAAAAAATACTCTGGAAAAAATTGCTGCCTAGTGACCGTGTGAATGCCCGTGACTGTGTCCCGCATGTTCTAAGGCGTGCATTTCTTCCTTAACAATATCTTTATCTTTAGTTGAAGTACCTCCATTCTTTCCCTTCCCTTTCCTAGTTAAAAGCCAAACTGAAACCATTGTAGTAATAGGTACCGCGAGCACTAAACCAATACTTCCAATCATTGTTCGTACTATTTCTGTAGAGAATATCTCTCGGTTTATTATCATCCACACGCTGGTTGAAGATGACTGTGAAAACAAAAGCAAAAGCGGCAACGATACACCAACATATGCAATAGCGAGTGTGTTAACTAAAGCCCCTATATGTTCACGACCTATTCGAATAGCTCTTTGATATATTTTTGTTTTATGAACATGTGGGGCAATGCGAAGAAGTTCTTCCACAGATATTGCTTGACCGATGGATATGTCATAAAGCACACCGAGAAGTCCGATCACGATGCCTCCTATCAACAGTCCCATGACATCTATATGCCCTTGAGCATTTAAACTAACATTTACCACATCCTCTGAACTATACCCACTAAGTCTTGTAAAATACACAGACCAATAGGCCAGTAACCCTGTGAAGGAAACTGTCAGTATCATTCCGAGAACAGCCGATGTGGTCGTTTTATTGAAACCATGAGTAATATAAGAACCGACAACTATAATCAAAGACGACACACCGATAGTCACAAGTAATGGCGAGTATCCATGTAAAATTCCAGGCAAAAGAACATAGAGAATGAGAAGGAGGCTTCCCACCAAACTTACAATTCCACGAATTCCCTGAATGCCGCCAAAAATCAAAACCACCAACAAAAACAAACCAACTATAATCATAACTTGGGGAAGTCTGTACGGCTCATCGACAGAATAATAATTAACACCATCAAGAGAACCGGTGGTGTGATTCAAATAAAAAACTTCTCCAACTTTTAAATTTAAAAAGTCATTGTCTACAGTTATAACTTTATCTTTTTCATCACCCTCAAGAATTTTAACTTTTATTGTTTGATTACTATGTGCTGTATCTGTGCCCGGAATATTTTTCATTTCGTGACTTATGATCTCTAGGACCTGAGCTTTCACTATTACCTGCTTATCAGGAACAACCTCCGTACCTTGGTCTGTAGATGATGAGTTTGTATTTTGAGCACGAACAAGACTAAATGATGAAAACATCACAATTACAAACATAATGGAAAATATGGCCAGATTTTTTTTCATGTTCATATATTTTAGCTTTTGAGGCGCAGTTTGTATACCATCAGTGAACTTATTGCAAATCAAAAAAACAAATCCCCTTTCTTGCAGGTTCGACTCCTTGAAGGGTACACGATTTTTATTTTTTAAAAACGTTTAAAAATAAGGCTTCTCGTGCTAACACGTGATGGTGACCCTACAGGGAATCGAACCCTGATTTAAGCCTTGAGAAGGCTCCGTCCTAACCGTTAGACGATAGGGCCATAAGTCTGTTGTGGTTTTTAAACCATTAAAACTGATAGCGTACGCATTTTTACATATTTTGGCCAAAAAATAAAGGGTAGAAAATTTTGTGAGGACAATTTGAGAATGGCGACCTGCGATTGTATAGGTCAACACAACCTCACCGACCGCCAATATTTTGTTTGACTTTTATCTCCCCGAGAGTAGTATCATGCTCAGTTCTGCACTAGGGATCCGTCCCGAAATGTAGAGTTCACTAAACGAAACGTGCTGATGTGAAAACAAAAGCACACAACAAAAAAGGAAAAAGAGAAAATGGACACGTCCAAAATATCTCAATTAGATACAATCGAAGCAACGATCAGACCCCACCTGAAAAAACTGCCCTTCATGAGGCTCGGTGAGCATCTCAATGAATTTGAAAGACCTTTCATGGGTCACAACTATCATTTCAGGTACTACAAGGTAAAAGGAACTCTGGGTCAGTCAATCGAAGACAAGGTGCGCCCGATACTGGTAACAGAAAAGTTCCACCTGAATTCTGAAGGTAATGTAGACAAGGTGGACATGATTTACATGATACTCGAACGAGCATCATGTGGGGGCATTCACTGTGATTGGTTATTCCATTGTGCCACGTTCGAGATTGAGTACACGGGAACACTAAAAAACCTTTACTATTTTCAATCCACCGGATCAGAAATAGTTTGGGGCAACTCAGTTAATGATCGAGAAGAAATCCTCAACCGGCTAAACTTGCCAGCAGACTGGTATGAAAAGGTCCTCGCCGGAGTGATCAAATGGATCAAAGATTCATCAAAGGACAGGTTGAAGATTGTTCAGGAGCTCGGAGAACTTGAAGAGGTTCTTGAAAAGCTAGCCCTAGAAGAGAACTCTCCTGAAAAAAATCCTGCGCAGCAAACTACGTGGTCAGCTGTATAAATAAAGTTTCAAACATTATCGCCCCTGCCGGAACCATCCGGCGGGGGCATTATTTTTAGCTATTTTTTTATAATCATAACAACCCCATTAAATCACTATCATTTACCACCTAAGTGTTGAGTGCAAGAAAAGTGCAGACATACCTTTTGAACGTGTTAGCGAGTCCTCGAGTGCTTAGAGAAAAAGGTATGTCTGCACTTTTCTATACACTAGCGGTCAGGCGGCAACTGATAATAATTTATCAAAAACTTTGTCATCGCCAAAAATGGATTTACCAAGGTTTCTGAAGAATATTTAACACCCTTTGGATAAATAGTGTATAGCAAGACAATGAACTTTGGATTGTATGCTGGCAAATAACCTACAAATGAGTGCAAATATCTATCAGGATAATATCCACCTGTTGGATCAGGTATCTGAGCAGTACCAGTCTTTGCGGCAACACTATAGTTTGGATTTTTAGCTTTGCCTCCTGCCATCACCTTATCAACATCATCTACGAGCATAGCTGTCACAGCCTCAGCCGTGCTTTGTTTCATGACGGTTGGTCCTGGTGGATAGCTTAAAGTTTTCGTAACCCCAATCTTGTAATTAATAGCTGTTGCCACGTGAGGCGTCACGAGATAACCACCGTTGGCAATGGATGCGAGAGCCCTAATGGTTGCAATTGGAGTCATAGAAATACCTTGTCCAAATGCTGCTGTTGCATGTTCAATATCACGTGGACTATTTAGCATGTTACTAATCAAATCAGTTGCCTCATTTGGTAAATCAACACTAGTTTTCGTACCAAAATATTTATTAAAATAATCTCCAAAAACTTTATTACCAATTTTTTGTTCAACATAAACAAACCCCACGTTTAAAGATTGACCCATGGCATACTGCAGAGTAATTTGTCCTCTACCCTTTTTATCAAAGTTGTAAATGGTCTTTCCATTTAGAGTAACTGATGCTGTGTCATTATATGTAGTCTTAGCATTCACCACACCCACATCGATACCTGTTGCCATTGTTAGAGGTTTAATAATCGAACCCATTTCATGTACATGCTCTACAAGATCATTTGAGAAAATAGCAGAATTCTTTTGATCAGAAAGATTATTTGGATCAAAAGTTGGATAATATGCCATAGCATAAATCTCTCCAGTCTTTGGATCCATAATAATACCCCCACTCGCCTCTGAGCTGTATTGTTTTGTAACCTTTTCCAAAACGTCTTCAAGATATGACTGTGTGGTTGGTTCAATACTTGTCACGACATCACCTTCGATTGAACTTTGATCAGACACCACTTTGTGAATACCTGAAAAAATTTCCGCAAAAAAGTTTACATACAAATTATCACTACTCCTATCTAGGGTAGAGTCATAGAAACTTTCAAGACCATATCTTCCCGCATAATCATTTCCTTTATATCCTAAAAATCCAAGTGCATGAGCGGCGGTAGAGTTACCCGGATAATATCTCCATTTATCTTGATATAGACCAACTCCAGGAAGCTTAAGAGCACTAATAGCATTGCCCTGATCCTCACTGATATGCTTCCCTATTTCTTCGTATGTGTCATTGGGTTTTGTAGCTCTAGCTATGAAAGTATTTTTATCAATTAAAGTAGAAAAACTCTCCTCAGTACTAGTTCCGGGAGCATTTATGATATTAAATATTTGAGTATAAACATATTCAGAATTGCCTTTTGGACTACTAGAAGCGGCCAATAACACCTTTGGATTAACAGTCAAAATGAAACCAGATTTTAGAGTAGCCGCTGATATTAGCCCTCCACTTTTATCCTTAAAAAAAATAGAGCCACGATCAAAAACGCCTTGTGATGGTTGAACGTACTGTCTGTCCGCTTTTTGAGAATATGCACTTCCGTTTATAATTTGCAAATCATAAAGTTTTGCAATTAAAACAAAAGCAGCTAACAATACAAAAAGTGAAATTATTCTTATACGTATAATAAAATCTTTCTTCATGGTTTTACATCAGCATTAAAAAATAACTACACATGATGTTTCATTAAATATACCACGAGAAATGCATCAAAAGAAAATTTTAAATTCTTAATTTAAATTTTGAGCTGTAGCGACCTGTCCTAAAGTTGTTCTTGTGATGAATGATGGATCAGTAACATCTTTGAAACCTTTTGCATATGCCATTTCAATTGTGATGTTGTTTGTTGCTGTCATATATTTAAATTCCAAATCACCTATCTTTGAGTTTAAGTCAGTAATTTTATTTTCTGACTGCTGTCTAGATACAACATTAAAAACTGTTTGCCTCACCAAAACACCATACAAGGCCAAAAGAACTATAAAAACAGCAAAGAGTGCCCATACAACTGATGACATATTTACTTTAACTTGTGCTATTTGTAATGTGGCTGTTTGATTCATGGCTTTTATATTATTTTGATAATGTTTTGTTAATTTTTGCTATCCGTTTCTTTGAAAAATTCTAAGTTTTGAACTTCGTGACCTTGGGTTTTCTAAAACTTCTTTTCGAGTTGGAACAATTGGTTTTTTATTTAAAAGTTTACCTTTGTCCTCTGTTACCCATTTTTTAAAATATTGTTTGACTATGCGATCCTCTAGGCTATGAAATGAAATGACTGCGAGACGTCCATTTGGTGCTAGCTTGTCAACAATTGCGTCTAGTGCCTCCTGAAGAGCTCTAAGCTCGTCATTGACTGCAATACGTAGTGCTTGAAAGGTTTTTGTAGCTGGATTACTTTTTCCGAATGCATACCATCTTGGCACTCCTTGTTTTATTATTTCCACCAGTTGATCAGTTGTGTCGATTGGCATTATCTTGCGAGCCTCAACAATGGCCTTTGCAATACGTCTTGCAAATGTTTCTTCACCATAGGCATAGATAACATCTGCAATATTTTCTTCCTCCCAATCATTAACTATGTCCCTTGCTGTGAACTTTGATGAATCTTCACTGGATTTTGATGATTTATTATCAGTTGCTGAATTTTCATCACCTTTTCCAAAAGTCATAACTAGTGGCTCATTAAAACGAAAACTGAATCCTCTACCAGAACCGTCGAGTTGAAATGAACTTAATCCCAAATCCATCAAGACTTTATCAACCTGCTTAATATCATGTTGATCAAGAACTTCTCCAACATGACGAAAATTTGATTGATAAATTTGCAGAGTCGACTGAGAGTCTGTTTTTTCATGATCTTTTTCATGACCTGAAATATATTGTTCAAGTCTCTTGGAAACTCGCTCTATAGCCTCTGGGTCTGCATCAAGTCCAATGACTTTTATACCAGATGCTCTTTTAAGCAATTCCTCGGTATGACCACCACCACCAAGCGTACAATCAACGACGACTTCGCCTGACTTTGGATCCAAACCTTCAAGTACTTCTTGTAAAAGAACTGATACGTGCATATTTTTATATGACACCTATTTCGCCAAGTTTTTCAGCAAGCTGATCGGCCTGCTTCATAACTTTTTCCTTGTATGCCTGCCATGCGGAATCATTCCAGATTTCTACACGACTATGCACACCAGCGAAGACCACCTTTCCGGACAATCCGGCAAAACTTTTTAGATGATCTGGAACAAGGATACGACCTGCTGAATCAACATCTATCTCTGACGCTCCTGCTAACATGAAACGATTGAATCCTCTTGTATCTGCCTGACCCATGGAAAGACCGCCGATTTTCTCAGCAATCTTTGACCATTCCTTCATTGGATACAAGAAAAGACAATTATCCAAACCATGCGTAACAACAACAGTCTTTCCAAGTTCCTTACGAAACTTGGAAGGCAATGATATGCGCTTTTTTTCATCTAGATTGTGTGTGTATTCGCCTATTAACATTGGTTTGTTTTTATTAATTTCCCACTTCCTCCCACTTAGTTACATTTTATACCACTTCACTACCCTTGTGCAACACAGTTATCCACATAAAAACACCTTTGTTTGAGCCATATTTTTATAAAAGTTTTATGTGAATTTTATATTGAAATTTTATTCAAAAAAATGTAAAAAATTTGTAGAATTTTCATGAAAATTCGACTAAAAAATAAAGTTTTTTGAAAAAAACAGCTAACCAATGTTAGATAAAAAAGGTAACAATTAGATAATAAAAAACGCCCCGACCAGAATTGAACTGGTTCGGGGACGTGTTTAATGTTTAATTAACTTGTGAATGACCGATAACTATTATTGATCGGTTTACCAACTTGGTAGCTTTAGTAGCTACGGCAACCTGCAACCTCTCGGATATCTTCCGATGGCGGAACGCTGTCAACAACTTTTTCCCTTTCCGTGCGGGCGGCATTTCTCACTGAGAACTGCTTGCATGGATTGTAGTTACAGGCAATGTAGTTTTGTTCGCCGAAATGACGAACATAGTACATGTAGCCTGAAAAGTTATTTTTCCAGAGCTCTTCGACGGCTTTCAAGGCTTCGAAGTTCCCAACCGCTACCGGTTTGCCGTACAAATTATCCCTTCGATAAACTTTATACACAGGCGGCACGATGCGAGCAATGATTGACCGCCATGCAGTGTTGTAGGACTGATACAAACCAAACTCAAGGACCGTTTCTTGTCCGAGCTCAAGCTTGTATCTGAACCCTGGCTCAAAGCATTTTTTCAACCCAGCATCATCTTTGATTGCAGGATTTTCCACTGCCAGAACCATGCGACTGCCGACCTCGATCTTGGGAATTGGGATTTGCTGATTTGGTTTTCTCGAACCCTTGTTCATAAAAACAGGATAACGAGTTCCTTCAATCGCATATACCGGTGAGGGTTTTGAATCCATAACCCTCACTTCGTAGTCAAAACCCAAACTCACCCACGCAACATCTGTTGCTTGAATGACAAGGGGTGTAAGACCAGTGACAACCCCGAAGCGGACATCGTAAACATCCGCCCCCAGAGCTTCATTATCGGTGAAGACAAGGGCTTTATCTTCCCGCAGTGAAAAAGTTTGTGCTTTCGCAGTATTACTTTTTACTTCAGGTTTTTTGCCTTTGCCATCACCTCTTTTTGTGGAAAAATTTTTCCACTTTTTCTTTTTATTCAAACTTTCTCCTTTGTTGTATCAAAGATCCTCTTGTCCTCCAGGGACAAGTAAATCCCTGACAGGTTTTTTAACTGTCTAGAATTATATCATATATTATGAAAATGTCTATAGTATGCAATATATTCCAACCCTCACAATATCTACTCTACTACCTCTTCTAAATCATCATTTCCTTCTTTTTTAGGTCGCATTAGTGGAAAAATCTGAGCTTCACGAACAGGCTTATTTGCTAGAAATGCAAATACACGTTCTGACATACCAAATCCACATGTTGGTGGCATACCATACTCTAAAGCCTCCACAAACTCATGTGCAAACATTTGAGCCTCGTCATCACCCGCTTCACGCAAGGCAGATTGAGCAGCAAATCGTTCAGCTTGATCAATTGGATCATTAAGCTCACTATAGCCGTTACCTAGCTCGCTACCTGCAATCAAAGGTTGAAAACGTTCAACAATATTAATATTTTTCTCTGAGGATTTTGCCAATGGAGAAATTTCTTTTGGAACCCCAACCAAAAAACCCGGACCAGAAATTTTTCTTCTGCAATATTTCCAAAGTGTATCTATGGCACGACTCTTGTTCCATCCTTTTTTATCATACTGAACTTTAAGATCATTGAGTTTACTTTCTATCTCTGACAAATCAGCAGTAGATATATCAACTCCTGTCATTTTTTTGATAGTTTCTGTGTAGTCAAAAATCTCCCAAGTTTTTCCAAGGTCAACATGGTGATCACCAATAGTAAATTCGAGTGTGCCGAATGTTTCAAATGCAACATGCTTATAAAGTCTCTCTACAAGTTCCATTCCTTTTTTGTAATCAGCATATGCCCAATAAAACTCAAGCTGTGTGTAGTCTTGTAAATGTTCCGCTGACATACCTTCATTACGAAAAATACGGCCTATTTCAAAAACTTTTGGATAGCCAGCAACCATTAATTCCTTTTGCCAAAGCTCTCCTGCAGAAATTCTCAAAAAAACATCTAGATCCAAAGAATTGTGATGTGTGGCGAACGGACGAGCATCGGCTCCTCCAGTAGTTGTTTCAAGTATGGGTGTTTCAACTTCTAGAAAATTTTCCTTTTGCAAAAAAGTTCTAACGGCATTCCAGAATTTTGCTTTTTTAATAAACAAATCTCGAATGTCTTCATTAAACAAAATGTCTAAGTATCGTCGACGAAGTTTTTCTTCAACATCCTGAATACCATGCCACTTTTCTGGAAGTGGACGAAGCGATTTGGATAGCATTTTCCATGACTCTACAGCTATGGTTTTTTCACCGCGCTTTGTTACAAAAAGTTTTCCAGAAAGCTCCACAAAATCGCCAATATCTACAACCTCATTAAAAAAATCAAAACCATCAAGTGATCCAGACTCTAAGTTCTCCAAGTCATTAACACCGTTCACAGAAATTTTTACACCTTCTTCTTTTTTCAAAAGTCCCTGAAATTTTGCAGTACCATCATAAACATGCAAGAAAATAAGACCACCTTGTGGACGAAGAGACATGACACGTCCAGCAAGAGTCACAGATGTCGCGGCTCCAGATAATTCCTCAAAACAAGTCTGTTCCAAAACTCCAGCAAGAGAAAAACCACGCTCTGTTCGAGCAGGGTATGGATTTATTCCGGCATCCTTAATTTTCTGAAGCTTATCAAGCCTCACTTGCCTAACCTCTTTGTATGATGACATATGGAAGAATAATACTACAGATTACTCTATTGAGACAATAACGTACTTTACTTCACCAGATGGAGTTTTTACAACAAAATCATCATCTTTCTTTTTTCCAAGCATAGACTGTCCAAGTGGTGACTTGAATGATATTTTTCCTGAAGCCATGTCTGTTTCTTCTGAACCTACAAGCTTGTAGATTTTTTCAACTTTTTCTGTAGATTTTTTAACATGAACAGTTGAACCCACTTCAACAATAGTACTGTGGTGAGGTGTGACAATTTCAGCTGATGTCAAAACTAATTCTAGTTTTGAAATACGATCTTCGACTGCGGCTTGCGTCTCGCGTGCTTCGTGATACTCAGCATTTTCAGAAAGATCACCTAATGATTTAGCAAATTCCAAATCATCTGCGACTTCTTTGCGCTTTACTTTTTTTAGAAAATCGAGTTCCTTTTGCAATTCTTCGAATTTTTCTTTTGTTAAGTATTCTTTTTGGCTCATTTGTTGTTTTGTTTAGAGCTAATTAGACGCTAACCGGCCTATTAGTGTCGCAAGTTTACACCAAAAACGGGTTTGGGTCAATGTTGAATTTTTGTCAAAAATATGACTATTTTTAGGCGTATTTTGTTAACTTATTTTACGTATTCAGGAGCGTTGGTATTTAGCCAATCTACAAACGATCTCATAGCTGCAGGAGCACCCAAAGCATAGTGGGCTGGTCCATGCTCCAGAAGGACGGCAAAGGCATAGTCAGGACTCTTATATGGCCAAAAACCAACTATCCAGGAGTTGATATAAAGCTTCTGAGTGCCAAGTTCCGCTGTACCAGACTTTGCAGCTATCTCAACTCCTGGGACACTAACAGCTTGTAGAGTACCTGTAGTAACAGCCATTCTCATTCCTTCACGTACTATTTCATAAAGATCAGAACTGATGTGTGGTAAATCAACAATGTTTGGAGTTGAACTCGCAATGTCTGTAACAATATTAAGAGTTGAAGTCAGAGATGAACTTGCTGATGTCTGAGAAATAATTGTTGGTGTAATCAAGTGGCCATTATTAGCGATCGCGGAAACAGCTCTCACCATTTGAATAGGAGTAACTTGAAAACCATATTGACCAATAGATGTATTGTAAGTATCTCCCAATCTCCATGTTGGATCATTTGGAAATGTTAATGCCTTCCAATCAACGGTTGGCACTGTTCCCTTTTTTCCAGAAAAGAATGTTCCTTCAGTGGATGATCCTAAACCAAACATGCTGGCATACTTATCTAAGTTTGTAACACCCAGACCTTTTTGACCTTGATATCCTCCACCAATTTCATAAAAATAAACGTCTGACGAAACGGCAATAGCTTCTCTAACATCTGTCCAACCATTTGCTCTCCAGTCTTTAAATACGGCAAAACTACCTGGCTTATAGGGATTTGGTACTGAAATAGATCCAGTACTTAATATTTTTTTATTAGCATCAATAACACCCTCATTGAGTGCGGCGAGAGCAAAAATAGGTTTTACAATAGATCCGGGAGTATACAAACCTGTAGTTACACGGTCCAAAAATGGGTTACTTTTATCAGAAAGATAAGTTTTGATTTTTTCATTATCAATATGCTGAGTCATAACATTTGAATTGTATTCTGGATATGACACAGCGGCCAAAACCTCACCTGTATGCACATTCATTAGAACTCCAGCTCCCCCAACAAATCCTGAAGTCTGTGCCGTATTGGCCACTGACTGGTACATAGCATGCTGAAGTCTTTCATCAATAGAAAGCATAATATTATCCCCTTTTACAGGAGGCCTAATAGTACTTTCTGAAAGAACCTTACCGACTGCATCTGTTTCTGTAATCTTCAGGCCATTTTCACCAGTAAGACTACTATTATAAAATTTTTCAATACCATCATTGCCTGTGAATTTATCATTATAGTAAAAACCTGACGTATCCTTGGCTGGATAACTTACATACCCAAGAAGATTTGATAAACCTGAATCATCAGTATACATACGCAAAGCATAATCTGTACTTGTTGGATTCACTTCATTCCAGGCAAGCGGTGTACCGAACCGATCATAAATAACCCCCCTTTCTGCAAACATGAGAGTATGCTGAAGCGCATTGTTTTGACTAATATTGGCATACATTTTTCCATGAAAAATCTGCACCATAAAAATTTTTCCGGCAAACAAAATACTGATTATCGCAAAAAATGCACCTATGATGTACACATTCCTTCTTGGAATAGCTTTCTCTATGCGTCCTTCAAATTGCTCAACATTAAAATCTGGCAAGTTACTAGAGTCCAGAAAAATTTCATCTGGATCAATTTCATGACTACTATTTCTAGATCTTTTTCTACTGGAAAACATTTAAGAATTGTACCCTTTTTCTGATAAAGAAAGAAATGATGATTATAATGTAAGCAGATATCTCAAAAATATGGCCGCCATACAAGGTATCAATACACCATCCAGCAAGGATTGCTTCAAAATAAAGTGGGAAAAGTAGCGCCGCAGAAAATCCAATAAAAACTCCACACCACCAAGGAAAAATGGCGATGGAAACATACAAGAGAATATCAACTATAATTCTATATGTATTTTTTGACATTAAAGTATAAATTTAATTTAAACTCTCAACCATCTGTATCAAAATAGGAGTTAAAGCTAATCAGAAATTGATACTGAAACAAACTCAACTCTATCAACGTTTATTGGTTGCTTAAAATATAAATAATCAAAAGCATCTCCAGGTGCACCATCTACAGTCGCAATACTACCCAAAACTATTGGTGAAAAATGTGCAATTGTAACTGTATCCCCAACCTCAGCACCTGCATTTTGAGGAAGCTTAATACGGAATCCTCCACCACCAAGACCTTCAGCAACCCCTGGAATATTCTTCTGTCCGATCAAGACGTCATTTTTCTGAGCACTTGATGAATATAAAGTTACTCGTGATGTGTTAGAGAAAACTTCAGTAATTACACCTACAGCCAAGTTACTATCAACATTTTTCATTGAAGAGAGAGGACTTGATACGCCAGTAGAAGTTGAAACTGTTGTGTGAGAAACAGCCTTTTCAACCAAAGTTGTTGTCTTGTGCTTTGTCGTTGTGGCAACTGTACTCGTTGCAGTTGTAGTTGTTGAAAGTGTGGCTGTTCCAGACAAGTCTATGTTGTTTGAGGTGTCAGTTGCAGATGAAGTAGCTGTACCAACTTCAGAAGTTGACGAACCTACATCATTAGAAATTGATATATTTGGTGCATAAACAATATCACCAACCTTGATACCGCTATTAGATCCAAGATCTAAAACAAAAGTATCATAAGGAGAAAAAGGAGGTCGAGTAATTAGAGCTGCGGCTATACGCTTTTCTTTTACAGGATGATTGAGCATTGCTTTTAAAGACACATTTTCATCAAGCAAAATTTTTCTATCAAGAAGCGCTGCGGACTGAAGAGTTACTTGATCTTGTAGTTTTTTATTTTCATATACCAAATCATTTTTGGAAGAAGTTATTGCTCTAAAAACTAAAGCTGTATTTTCACCAGCAGCACGAGTAATTGAATTAAAAGGAGCCGCAATGGTGGCAACAATTTTAATAGATACACCTGGGGCGATCAATCTAAAAATTACTAGAATGGCAACAATAACAGCACCGCCAAATACAGCTATCCCGTACGGACTATTTCTACGTCTCCTGCTGTGATTATCTTTTTGGAGGTAGGTCATCTTCATTTTGAATTAGAATTTCTTGATATTCATCCAAATCTTCTAGAATAATACCGGTGCCACGCGCAACTGCTGTAAGTGGATCCTCTCCAACATATACTGGTATACCAATATAGTCCTGAAGAAGTTCTCTCAAACCTTTTATAAGTGCACCTCCTCCAACCAAGTAAACACCTTTGTGCATGATATCTGAAAGAATTTCTGGTGGAGTAGTTTCTAGAACTTGCTTAACCGCCTCAATTAGATTGTCTATTGATCCACCAATAGCCTCACGTAAATCTGAATCCGTAATAACAACTTCTCTTGGAAGGCCAGTAACCAAGTCACGACCACGTATCGCAACTTCAAGTGGTGGGTTTGCAGGAAGAACAGCTCCAATAGCCATCTTCATTGTCTCTGCGGTTTTTTCTCCAATTAAGATTTTGAACTCACTTCTAATATATGAAATAATATCTGTGTTCAATTTATCTCCTGCGATCTTCAAACTCTTTGAACGCACTATACCCCCTAAAGAAATAACGGCGATGTCAGAAGTCCCTCCTCCAATATCAATAATCATACTGCCTACAGCTTCTTTGATAGGTAAATGTATACCTACAGCTGCGGCCATAGGTTCCTCAACGATGTACACATCGCGAGCACCTGCATTTTTAGTGGCGTCGCGCACAGCGCGACGCTCCACATTTGTAATACCAGTAGGCACTCCCACCACTACTTTGGGACCAAGCATTTTTTTAGAAGATTCTTCTGCCTTTCGTATAAGATATGCAATCATCTCTTCTGTAACTTCAAAATCTGAAATCACTCCATCAACAAGAGGTCGCACTGCAACAATGTGTGCAGGTGTACGCCCGAGCATGGCCTTTGCTTGGGCTCCCACAGCAACAACACGCCCAGTCTTTTGGTTAACAGCGACAACGGAAGGCTCATTAAGAACGATTCCCTTTCCAGAAACATAAACAAGAGTATTAGCGGTACCTAGGTCAATACCTATATCATTTGAAAGCATATTCGAGATGGCTGTAGTAAATCTTTTCATGTTTGTTTTTCAGAATAATGAGTTGAAATGAATAATTATAGTTGTCCTTCATTCATAAATGAAACTTCTCCTGTTGCACGGTCCTTTACTTCGATCTGCCCACTCTGCAAAGTCTTTTCGCTGATAATAATCCTTTTTGGAATACCTATCAAATCTGAATCAGCGAACTTTTCTCCAGGACGAAGATCTCGATCATCCACAAGTACAGAATTACCACTTCGCTCAAGTGAAGATACCAAATCTTCAGCATATGAACATACCTGTGGATCCTTCTGAGAAAGAATAATCACATGGACGTCAAAAGGTGTAACTTCTTTTGGCCAAACTAAACCCTTTTCATCTGCCATGACTTCAACAATGGTACCCATTAAACGTGGAATTCCAATACCGTAGCAACCCATAACAACAGGTTTAGCATCACCTGCCTCATCTGTAAAAGTAAGACCTAGTGGCTCTGAAAACTTTGTTCCAAGTGCAAAAATATTTCCAACCTCAACTGCCTTTGCCTCAACAAGTGACTCCCGAGTTACCCCAATTTCTGTGAGTGCATCTTTTGCAGCATTTTCATCATCCAAAATTTCTTTATTGATAGCAATGCCTTTTTCTTTACTAATATAAATAATATCCTCTCCGGCATCACACACCGTCTGAAACTCATGAGAATACTTACTAAAAATTCCACCTGTTGCAAAAGTGATAAATGTTTTATCACTCAAACCCACTCTTTTAAAAATATTTAAGTATGCTTTCTTTGATTTTTCATAAAAAGCATCGTGCTCTTCTACTGAGCGAGAAAATGAGTATAAATCTTTCATTAAAAATTCACGTCCTCGCATAATGCCGCTCTTAGCGCGAACTTCATTGCGAAACTTTGTTTGAAACTGATAGACATATGCAGGAAGGTCTCTAAAAGATCTCACGTGATCGCGCATCAAATTGGTTATAGGTTCCTCATGAGTAATAGCCAGGGCAGTCTCTGAGTCACTCTTAAATTTTGTTTTAAACCAATTGTCTACGACAGTATCATCCCATCGTCCTGTTTTTTCCCATAGATCTTTGTTCTGAAGTGCAGCAAGAGAAACCTCCTCACCCCCTAGGGCATTCATCTCTTCACGAATAATGGTTTTTATTTTTTCTATTACTCTAAGACCAAGTGGTAAATATGAATACACACCAGCCATGTCTTTATGAATAAAACCAGCGCGAATAAGCAACTCGGCATTTTTTGACACCTCATCCTGAGGCGCCTCCCGACGTGTTTTTGTGAAGAGTTTTGATTGAAGCATGCTGAAAGATTAGCACGAAAAGAGCAAGCTATAAAGTTGACACTTACTCGTTTTGTGTTGACATTGATTCTAGACTTTCACCGTAGAGTTGATCTTCGATAAGTTCTATTTCTGTGTCTGGTATAGCCTTTATGTCATCGAGAAAATGTGGATTTGCAATTATCATTCTGTGAAAAATTTCACCAAATTTTCTAGAGTATTTTATTCCCCATTCAGTTTGAAAAGCATGTCTGACATTGTCATCAGAAAAATCTACACCATTCTCGGCTGTCTCTTTTCTTATCATTCTTCCAACAAGTTCAATCTGCAAAAAATTCCTAAGGCGCAAGAAAACTGGCTCATTATCAACTGTGATTTCTGCCGCTGGATATTCCATCCCAGACCAATCTCTGCCCGCAGCGTTTCCTCCAGCAAATTCTTTAGAAAAATAGAACATGGTGTTTTGAAAAAAATTATGTGAACAATTTTACAACATCGTGAAATGTAACTGCCAACATCAACGCTAGTAGAAGCGCAAAACCAATAGCATTTGCAGTATTTGCAATTTTAGGTGACAACTTTGATCCTTTGATGGTTTCAATAATGATAAACAAGATACGTCCTCCATCTAGAGCTGGAAAAGGTAAAACATTTATAACAGCAAGGTTTATAGAAATAAAAGCCGTAAAAGAAACTAGATAAGCCCAACCATATTCTGAAGCCTGTCCAACCATACCGATAATACCAACAGGACCACTAACCTCACTTAGATGTGATTTTCCAATGAATGTCTGAATTATAAAATTAAACAATCCAACAGCAGTTTCTTTTAAAATAATGCCAGTTGTAATTGCACCGTAATAAAATGCCTTTAGTGGACTGATCTTAATGATACCTACAGTATCCATACCAATACCGATGCCATATGCCTTACCACTAACTAAACCTGCTGCGGGAGTGATAACAATTATTTTATGATCATTTGAACTTGTCTTACTAGCAATATCAAATGCTATAGGTTTTCCTGAGCTGTTTTGAATAAAATCTTGAATAGAAGAAACCGTTAGAGAATCGCCTGAAAGGCTTGTTGTGGCTGAAACTGGAGCAGCTGAGGCAACCGTAGCCGTCGTGGATCCTGTACTTTTTGCAATACTTATTGAGTTAATAACATTACCAACTTTAATTTCAGATTTTTCTGCAGGAGAATCTTTTACCAAACCAGTAACAATCACTCTTGTGTTTATAACGCTTGACGAAGCAGTTCCATTTGCAAAATAAGCAGATGCAAATCCAGCAGATGTTGGCATACCAGACATGAATGAAAAAGAAATAAGCAACCATGCAAACAAAACATTAAAAGTTACTCCGGCCAAAAGTACAGCTGTTTGAGTAATTTTACCCTTGTTGACCATACTTCTTGAACTGTCGGGTCCGGTCAAAGATTCTTCATCAGGATTTTCTCCAAATATTTTTACATATCCGCCGAAAGGAATGCAGTTTATTGCGTATACTGTTTCGCCATATTTAAAACTAAAAATACGAGGTGGAAATCCGATAGCAAACTCATCAACTCTTATTCCCCTCCATTTAGCAACCACAAAATGTCCGAGTTCATGAACAAAAACCAAGATTGCAATGATGATTATAAACAGAATAACGGCTAGTATAGACATATTTTAGTTTTAATTTTTATTATTTATGACTGAATTTCCTTTTCTTTTTTATCAGCAGCTTCCTCTGTTTTTTTGTATCCTTCCTGAACAATTTTTTCCATTTCTGTTTTTAAACGATTGCGTTCATCTTCACTCATTTCTCCATCATGTTCCATTGTTTGAATATCTTTCCAAACTTTTTCTCGCTCAAGACGAATAGCAACCTTTGCATCCTCCTGTTTTTCTTTCACGATTTTTACAAGCTGAGTACGTCTCTCACCAGTAAGCTCTGGAAAAATAACACGGAGACCTTTTTCATCAACAACGCACGACACACCGAGATTTGTAACGACTATCGCTTTCTCTATAGCGACAACTTGTGAAGCGTCCCAAGGTGTAATACGTATAGTACGTGCATCCTCTGTCGAAATATTTGCCAAGGATGAAATTGGCATTTTTGTGCCATAGGAATCAACCTGAACTCCATCTAATAATGTAGGTGTTGCGCGCCCTGTTCTAACTCCTGCGAATTCCTTTACTAACCACTGTTCTGTCTCTTTTATTTTTGTTTGAAATTGTATAAATGAATATGCCATATGGGGCTATTCTAACAGATATACTCTTGTGCGGCAAAGCTAAAATTTTGGTGCAAATAAAGCCAGAGCCTCAAGAAGAAGCTTGGCAGAAGAAGAACGATCCTGACCGTAATCAGCTATGCGATCTATAAAAGTAAAAGCTAGTTGTTCATCTTCAGTCCACGCAGAAATTGGTTTTTGATCATAGATGTTTTTTTCAACTTCTTTGATGAAACGCCCGATATCTGATTTTTCAATTTTTTCTTTCTCTAGAGCCTTGATGATTGCCTGGACCATCACCAATCTTTCGGACATTGAGGCTGCTAAGAAAATTTTAGTAGTCGGGAAAACAGTAACTGAAACTGATGATGATTTTTTTTCTGATTTATCTTCAGTTGGTGCAGTTGATATTGAGCCAGACGCTGAGTCTATCGTCGAATCAATAATAAAATCTGAAATTATTCTCATGCGGGACTTCACTGTAGGTAAAAGTCGTGAAGCACTATCCGTTATTATAAAAAAATGTGTGTTTGGTGCGGGCTCCTCTAAAAGTTTGAGTAGAGCGTTTTGAGCTTCAATTGTTATAAGGGACGCGGATATGGCAAAAATACGGGGGCCTTTTGCGGAGACCGAACGAAGGGAGGCTTGGCCCACAAGAGATCTAGCTTCATCAACCCCCATGCGTTCATATGAAATAGTAGAGAAATCTGGATTACCTTTTACAGAAACCTCCCATTCATCTTCAAGAGTTTTTAAAAGTTTAATCAAAACTTCACTTGGTTGTGAAATATGACTTTCTATTACATAAGCATGATATTTGTCGGCGAAAAATGCTGACATGTTTTATAAAAAATTTAGCTTTTATTCTTACTAATTTTATATACCAACGAACTCCTCCATTTACATCCTTATCTCTTACTTATTATACTCTTCTTATATGTATCCAAATGTTCTAGTGCGACGCCTGTACCTTTTGCCACACAATATAGTGCATCATCAGCAAGCGCTGCCTTTACTCCAGTGCGACGGAAAACAAGCTCGGGAAGATTACGAAGCTGTGAAGATCCACCAGTCATCATTATACCGTGATCAATAATATCTGAAGCAAGTTCTGGTGGAGTCTCTTGTAAAACATCCTTGATGGCTTTTATCATTTCACGAAGTTCCTTTGCAATAGATTTCACAACTTCATTTGTTTTAATTTCCACAGCGCGTGGAAGACCTGTCAAAAAATCTCTTCCTTTTATAGTCATTGAAAGTTCATCAACACCTTCAAGCGGAACAGCTGATCCAATTTTTATTTTTATATCCTCAGCTGTCTTGTCGCCAATAGCTAGGTTGTATGTTTTTTTAATATATTCTGCGATAGCTTGATCGATACGGTTGCCGGCACATTTTACAGAAGTAGAGGCCACAATTCCTCCAAGAGAAATCACTGCTACGTCTGTAGTACCGCCTCCGATGTCCACTATCATATGACCAATCGCCTCTTGAATAGAAATACCTGCTCCTATAGCAGCAAGAATTGGTTCCTTCACCACATATGCATTTTTTGCCCCAGCTTTTACTGCCGCTTCAATCACTGCGCGTCTTTCTGTTGATGTTACTCCAGCTGGCACTGAGACCATAACCTCAGGTTTAAAAAAATGCCAACGTCCAAGCGCTTTGTTTATATAGTATCGAAGCATTGCTTCAGTTACTCGATAGTCTGCAATCACACCATCCTTCATTGGACGATATGCAATGATGCTATCTGGTGTTTTTCCGATCATGTCTTTTGCTTCAAGACCTACTGCCAAAATTTTATTATCAATCTCAGAAACAGCCACAACTGATGGCTCATTTAATACGATTCCCCTTCCTGGCAAAAAAACGAGAGTGTTTGCAGTACCGAGGTCAATTCCGAGTTTTTTAGTGAAAAATGCCATTGCTTCTAAATATTACCTCGGTTGTGGGTAAATGCCAAATATTAATAAACTGGACAATAAATTTGTCCAAACCCCCATTTTCATGCGAATATATAGGTAATGTTTATTATTACGGTCATCCCTATCACTAAAGGTATTTTTAAAGATACCCTTTCCTATTTTAGCGGACAGGCCCTTGAAAAAGGATCTCTTATAAATGTACCGATGCGGAACAGAAATGTTCCAGCTCTTGTCGTAGAATGTCTTGATGCTGAAGCTATGAAATCTGATATAAAATCCCTAACTTTTACAACCAAAAAAATTGGAAAGACAACATCACAAAAAATACTCCTTCCTGCTTTCTTACACTCTGCTGAACTTACTGCTGAATATTATGTATCTCCACGTGGAGCTGTACTTAACCGCCTAATTCCAACATCAGTTTTGTCTACACTAGGTGAGACAAAGAAAACAAAGACTAAAAAAATAAAAGTTGAGGTTGAAAATAAAACTGAAGATGAAAACAAAAACGAAACTATAAATAATGAAAAGATTTCTGAAGAAAAAAAAGAGTTACGGTCTGCACCAGAAAAAAATATTATACAGATGAGTGACGAAGACAGACTTGGAACATACAAAAGCTTAGTGCGAGAAAATTTTGCAAGAAAAAATTCTGTGATGATTGTTTTACCAACAACAGAAGAAACCAAACAAATGCACGAGCTGTTAAAAAAAGGCATTGAACATCGTATACACATACTCCACAGCAATCTCACCACCAAAGTTCAAGGTGAACAATGGAATGAAATTATGGAAAGTGAATTGCCAGTTTTAATTGTCACAACCGCACTATTTGTGGGTATTCCTCGTGAGGATATTAAAACAATTATTATCGAACATGAATCATCACGAGCATACAAACCATCATTTCCACCTTTCATTGATCTACGCTTTTTTATTGAGAAGTATGCAGTAGCTCGTGGAGCACGACTTATAATGGGTGATGTTTTGTTGCGTATTGAAACACTTGTACGCCATTCTACGGGTGAGCTTATAGAACTATTCCCATTAAAATTTCGTTTACAAAACGGGGTAGAAAAAATACTTGTTGATATGAAAAAGGCCGAGGGTGAGTTTGAGAGTGGTGGCGGTGATGGAACAAGAATAGTTGAAGGAGAAAAAGGATTACCAACAGTTATAATGCCGACAGGTAGTCCAAGAGATGAAAAGAATAAGAAAAAATTTAGAATCCTAAGTGAAGAGCTTGAGTCTATGATTGAGTATGCTTTGCAAAAAAAACAAGGAATATTTTTATATTGCCAAAGACGAGGCCTTGCGCCATCTGTGATTTGCGGAGATTGCAGTACCACAGTTTTATGTAAAAATTGCACTGCACCAGTCGTACTCCACACCAACACAAAAAAAGAAAGATTTTTTATGTGCCATCATTGTGGAGATAGGCGTAGCGCTGAGGAACATTGTGCCAATTGCGACAGTTGGAAACTCACATCTCTGGGTATCGGTATCGATACTATTTCTGATGCGGTCAAAAAAATGATTCCTATTAAAAAACTTGGAGACAATGCTCCTATTTTTCAAATGGACAGAGATACAATAACCACCGAAAAACAAGCACTGACCACTATCAAAAAATTTACTGAATCAATACCAGAAACTGGCGCGATACTCATAGGCACAGAAATGGCTCTAGCTTATTTACCAGAAACAGAAAATGTTGCAGTGGTATCACTTGACTCACTTTTTGCATTACCAGATTTTCGCATCAACGAACGAGTGATGCACACGCTCATTACTTTACTTACAAAAGCAAAAAAATATTTCTTAGTACAAAGTAGACTTATTGAACAACCAGTTCTAGAACAAGCAATCCAAGGAAATCTCTCAGATTTTTTTAATCGTGAAAAAGATGTAAGAAGACAAATTGGATACCCTCCATATTCCCTATTTATAAAAATTACTCTCGATGGACCGCGCGAACAAATTAACGATCAAATGAATCTACTAAAGGAAAAAATTATTGCATTAAACAACGAAGCAAAAGGTGACGCAGAGGCCGAAGAAAATCATCATGTAACCGGCCCTGCAACAAACAAGAAAGAAACAAAACTTGAACCATACGTCTTCCCAGCCTTCATTTCCACAATCAAAGGTAATCAAAGACTTCACATGTTGCTTAGAATTCCGACAGATAAATGGCCACACCAGAAACTCCTAGATATATTGTCCTGCCTGCCACCCCAATTTATCATCAAAATTGACCCTGAAAGTTTACTTTAAAATACAAAAAAAACCTTTCCATTTGCTTTCGTGCGCGCTCTGATATAATTTATAAACATGAACAAGTCCCCAAGAGATATCGAAATAGTCCAAGACGGCCACCCAGTACTTCGGGAGGTGGCCTCTTCTGTGCCTATTGAAAAAATTAAGGACCTCAAAATTCAAAGGGTTGTTGAAAGAATGAAAGCTGCTCTAGACTCTCAGGATGATGGTGTAGCTATAGCGGCCCCACAAATTGGAGAATCCCTACGTATTTTTGTTGTGTCAGAAAAGGCTGTTGGAGGTAAAGGGCATGATGTATATATCAACCCAGAAATCACAAAAATATCTAAAGACAGAAAAGCTCTAGAAGAAGGTTGTTTATCTGTACGCTGGCTATATGGCAAAACAAAGCGAGCATCAAGAGTATCAATCAGAGCCTACAATCAAAACGGTGAGCTGTTTGAAAAAAATGGCGTTGGACTTTTGGCACAGATTTTTCAGCATGAAACAGATCATCTAGACGGGATACTCTTCATAGACCATGCTTCAAACATTCACTCTATGCCTGACGATGAAATTCCTGATAGTTCAAAATAAAAAAAATGATAAAAAATAAAACACTTTTTTTCGGTACGTCTGAATTTTCTGTAGATGTTTTAAAAACCATGATCGAAAATGGTGTGAGGCCTTTGACTATAGTCACTCAGCCCGACAAACCAAAAGGAAGAAAAATGCTCCTCACACCACCCCCCATCAAGACATGGGCACTCGAAAATGGATACACTGAAAGCCAGATACTTCAACCCATAAAACTTGATGCGGATTTTACTGAAAAATTAAAAAATAATCCTGGCGATATTGAACTTTATATTTTAGCTTCATATGGAAAAATTATTCCTAAAGCTGTCCTTGATATTCCAAAATATGGAACACTAAATATTCACCCTTCACTTCTTCCAAAATACAGAGGATCTTCCCCACTCCAGCAAACAATTCTGAACGACGACAGACACACAGGAGTAACAGTAATGCTCATGGATGAACTTATGGACCATGGACCAATAGTTGCTGTTAAAAATATTGACGATAGTGAATTATTCTGGCCACCCTCAGTTTCAGATTTCTCAAAAATGATGGCAGAAGTTGGGGCTAATCTTCTTGTTGGAATTTTACAGGACTGGGTAGATGGTAAAATATCTGCAGCACCACAGAACCATGATGAAGCCACATTTACAAAAAAAATTTCCAAGTCAGATGGTGAAATAAAATTCTCCGAAGATCCCTATAAAAACTTTCTTAAAATCAAAGCATTCGAAGGATGGCCTGGAACTTACTTTTTTGCATCACATACCAAATCATCTCCGAACAAAATACGAATCATCATCAAAAAAGCATCATTTATTAATGGAGATTTAATTATAGAAAAAATCATCCCTGAAGGAAAAAAAGAAATTGACTTTAAACCTGAAGATTGGAATACCGACCTTTAAGTTCTGTTTTTATTTATTCTTATTATCAACATCAGATAGGTTTGCACTAGCCGTGCTCGTGGTGTGGTTCATAGCTATAAATTTATTTATAACTTTATACCCAATCAAAAATAGAAAAACAAAACAAAGTATAACAATGTACATTACTACACTGTTAAACTTAGTAAATCTTGAACTCAGATTGGGTTTTGACATTTTATTTAACCTATAGAAATTATTTGCAGATTATAAATCTGTATTTTCTCCCTTACCCTTTTTGGCACCATTCCAAAAACCTTTCATTAAATTCTTAAGCTTTTGACTTCCTCTACGAATAAAGTGCTGCTGCTTTTCTTTTTTTGAGCGAAGCTCTGCAAGTATTGAATCTTTAACTTCATCAATAGCAGAGTAAAGATCTTCACGCTCAGCTACAGCTCGAGCATCCTTATGTGCACCAGAGACATTAATTTCTACACGAAAAATATCACCAGATCGGTGATGATTACTACTTTTACCCAACTCAACGCGGACAATAACACTTTCATCATTGGGATCAATGAACTTATTTAAAGACTCAAGCTTTTTTTCTACATACTCCGAGATGGAAGGGGTCATCTCAAAGTTGGTTGATTTTGTTATTGTTTTCATATTTCTATTATACCACCCTATTTGGAGGGTACAATCTATACCACCCTATTAAAATTACTCGGGTTGTTCAATACGGAAAATCTTACTTGGAGATTGATGACCACTTGTCAGGTTTATAATGAGACGTGACACGGGTTGACCTAATCTATCTGAAAAATCCTTTATAAAATAAGCCCTTACTATTTCAACAACGCGCTTGTTTGCTTCATTCCGCTCTGCGGGCTCACAAACATAGGCCTCAAAATAGCCTTTTTTTATTTCTATAAATTTCTCCTTACCTGCCCCCGCATAAACATGGACGTGGATATACATATATAGATTATACAATATGGGTTAAATTGTGCAGATTGTTTCCAGTTGTTATTGATTATTACAGATTGTTGCCGAATAGACTTGTTTTTGTTATTATGGCTTTCGTTCCTAGGTATTAATCTAGATACTGATAAGGTATCAAAAGGGTTATCTCGGAACAAACAGAAACATTCCCCTGTAGCTCAGCGGTAGAGCAATCGACTGTTAATCGATTGGTCGCAGGTTCGATCCCTGCCGGGGGAGCAAAATTGCTAACTATATTTCTTAATAGTTATTTTTAATACCCAAGTGGAACATAAAATCTATGATATAATTTTTATATTATGGAAAATAAAAAAACTAACAACAAACTATCTTTAGTCGGTTTTATCGTTTCGATTGTTGGAGTTGTATTTTTTTTCTCTTCACCATTTCAAGTTCACCCGGACCTTTCATTAGGAATAACTATTAGTATTCTAGGAGGTCTAATAGGTCTTATAGCTTTAGTTCAAATTGACAAAAATAAAGAAACACAGAAAGGTCGTGTTTATTCTATTATGTCACTGATTTTTCCAATATTAATCTTTATGTTGTTTCTACTTGCACTTTCAGGTATTTTTGGATAATTTTATAGCAAACTATATCTCCTCTAACTTTAGAGTAAATTAATTTATGCAAAAAATCTCAACTCGAGTCTTCACATACACATCAATTGCTTTCGGCATTATTGGTTTACTTATTGTTTTTACAAGTTCAGGGCCTGACCATATGGACACATTGTGGGACAAGATACTCGCCAAGCTTTTATTCACTTGCGTCTTCATTATACTCCCGTCTTTTGCTCTCAGTATTGCGAGTAAGTATTTGAAAGAAAAATAATCTCGGCTGGTTTTATTTACTAAACTCTTCAATTATTGCGTTTCTAACATCATCACACTTGCTGAGCTTAATTTGACACACTAATTTTAGAGTGTTAATTTGTTTTCAGACAACACAACCCGCTGTGGAAACAGCACATTAAAAAGGAACATTGAATGAATAGTCTATTGAACCCAGAAGTATTAATCGCCTTTATCGGCGGTCAAATTGAAATTCAAAACGAAGGAGAAGGATACATTCTCCGAGGACAAATCAAAGCCGCGGAAGTTACAAGTCGTAACGATTTCAGAGTCACCCTCGACTGGATGGCGGAAGGTAAAGGTTTTCCACCTCAAGGCTGGAACACCATTAAGATGCGCCGATACGAAGCGAGTTTGGAGATTTACTCCGTTAGTAACATCGGCCCAAGTCCCCAGGGTGGAGATGATCGTCTCTGCCTAAACTCGAGTGTCACCGGTGAACTCGTAGTTCTCTTCCCCGCCAATGGAAGCAAGCTCGACACGTCTAAAGTGGAGGGTTTTGTTCTTCCAAAAACAAAGGAG
The DNA here is from genome assembly GCA_903854195.1 of uncultured bacterium. Lineage (GTDB taxonomy): Bacteria > Patescibacteriota > Minisyncoccia > Phycocordibacterales > CAINVO01 > CAINVO01. The sequence continues at coordinate 37,005 of CAINVO010000026.1, forward strand.
GAAGTTGAAGCAATTCTTGAAAAAGGAATTGACGGCAAAAAAATAACCATCTACGGTGAAAACCCTGGTGGCTGTGACAGTGTCCGTTATTACTTCAAACTTTCAGACTCATCCGAGCGTCTGCCAGACGAAGTATTTTCGAAACTCGCCGTCGACAACGGTTTCTCGGAAGGCTGGGAACTAATCAATCTTGCTGAAGGTTACCAGCTCGTCCGAGGAGCATACTCAAACGACTAAATAAGATGAATCTCTACTGGTATGACGACTACCAAGCTAAAGCTAAATTGTCGGATGACCATCAGAAAATCTGATGGTCTTTATTTTTTATATAACTGTTTTCTTCAATTATTAACATTCGAACTTTGCGCTCAACAAGGAATAACTTTCAAAAATAGAAAGAAGTTGTATGATTCACAATTACGACAATTTTGACAAACCACTATTTATCTGACATTATTGTGAACAGAGGTTATTTCAACCATCAAAAAAAGGAAATTCCAGATGATAGCAGCTGAACAATCATGTTTTACATGCAAAGAACCTGGCTGCGGTCAGGTTGTGAGCATCGAAAGCGAATTTGCAGTCCCAGTGCAAACTGGGTGTACTTCCATGTCCACAGCATTTCGGTGCCCTGGGTGTGGCCGTCTTTATTGGGGTGATTTGGACGAGAACAGAGGTGAACCAATCATGAACCGTCGGTTTGAGAAAGCCTTTATCGATGGCAACACCATCGTAAACAAACCTTTCTCTGCCGAAGAAAAAGATGAACTCATCAAGGGTTACATTCAAGATAGCCAAGTGGAGAGTTTGATCTTCTTGGCCAAATCTGAACATTCCCCAGATTGCACCACCGTGAGCGACAAAAATTCAGTTTGCTCATGTGGCGTCAATAACGCACAAAAATTCATCGATGAACATAAGGGCTAATAAACCCTTTAACAAAAAAAATTAATCCCGCCCCTTGCTTCAAGCACGGTGGCGGGTTTTATTTTATGTAAATCATAAAATTATATTTGACATTATAAATATTTATTATAATGTAAAAACAGAAGCAAAAATTGAAAACAACCTAAATAAAGGAGATAGAATGAAAGTGATATTCCCAAAAACATTAGCCACACTCATACCACACGATCCTGTATTTTTTCTCGCAGGCCCTGTCCGCGGAGGAGATGATTGGCAACTCAAGCTCTGTAAAGAAATTCGTCGACAAATCTGCGAACAAGACTTCTACGCAGTAATTCCCTATTACCACAATGATATGCCTGCAGACCACGAGCTTTTCGCCTTCAAGGTTAGTGGTGACGAAAATCATTTCGGCCGGCAACTTCCTTGGGAAAGGCACTATCTAAACATTGCCTCTAAGTCCGGGGCTGTCATCTTTTGGCTTCCCGCTGAAAGCAAAAAGAATCCTCGACAAGGCGGAGGATACGCCACCGACACCCGTGGTGAAATTGGTGAATGGAGAGGAAGGATGATGTATGACCCTTCACTCAAGGTGGTTGTAGGCGGAGAACCAGGCTTCCCAGATATCAGCCAGATCGAGCGAAATTTTAGACACGCAATTAGCTCAGATTTCCCGATCTACCGAACAATCAAAGAAACAGTAGCGGCAGCAATTCGAATGATCTAAAAAAACATAGCCCGCACAGAGATCCCTCCCAGGACTTACACTGTGAGGGCTTTTCTTTTATTTACAAACTAAATTAATTAGGACTAGTGCAAAGTTCTAAGATTATTCAGATAAGTAAATATATTTCAAACATAGTTCCTAGTGCGGAGCTAAGTTGACAATTATCGTTCTACATGTTATTATGTGCAAAGCAACAAATTTCACAGTTCACGATAAAAAAACAAAAAAGGAGAACTAAATGGCCATAGGAAAAAATGTAAAATTTTACTTGTATGCCGCAAAAAGAAGTGGTCCATACAAGGGAAAAAGACTCTTGGTAATTAACTACACTTACGAAGGAGACCAAAATCATACTTTGAAAGATCTGGTAGATTTTCTTAGTGAGAAAAAAGTCGACCTATCTGTAGTGGAATTACCCAGCTGTTTTGCCACTTTCACAAAGGTTCAATAGCCCACCACCCCAACAGGAAATTCACTGTCACGGGGTGGTGGGTTTTCTTTTAAACATTTACAAACATTTTTTGATGATAACATTATACCCCTGAGCGAAAGCCATGAAGGATGGGTGAATAGTCGCTGCGTGCAGGAAGGGTCACCCCTATCTTGCACGCAGTTTTTTATATCAAATTTTTTATACTGAGCCACCCAAGGGCAGAACTAAAATTGGTCTGATAATCATTTATTGCTTTAAAATAATTTTGGTGATAAATTCAGATAAGAGGTTCGCCTCGCACATAAACAACAAACAAAAAGGAACTCGGGTATGCCTGAAGAAATGCTAGTAAATAAAATTATAACGGGAGCTATTCCAGAGCCAAACCTTACTTGGTGGCTTACGTATTTGGAAAATTTCCGCCTACGTTTGAAATCGGAATTAAACCGATTCACCCTGGATAATATCGGTAAGTGTGGACACCTTCGTGATGGTGAGTACGGCAGTCACAAATTGTCAGAGGATAACCCTGTGCTCGTTGGGAACAACAAATTTTCTCTGAGCACACAAGGTATCTTTGATGCCGAGATACTGTCCCCCACACAACAACAACTACCCAAAAAAGAAGGGGTAAGTGTCAAAATGTTCTGGGGATTAACTCGCAACGCTGAATGGGTAAAAGTTGAATACTACTTTTTGACAAAAGGTCGAAAGGAAGTAGCAACGATGGTTAACATTAGGGAGACAGACCTAGAGAAATTATTCAAAATGGAATTTCATCTTACTGAAGTTACCCCGATTAAAGTCTGGACCTTGCTCTATTACCAAGTCAAAGAATGGCACAGAAAACGCGAAGAGTTATTTCGCCACTCTAAGTCACTCTTTGATGAGGTTTGCCTGGTAAGCCAACTATTTAAGGTTAACTGCTGAGAATTAAATCAATCATAGCTGGGGACGCATGCGTCCCCAGCTTTTTTTAAATCAATATCTATTAAAGTCAGAATAAACATTGACATATACTAATTTTAGTTATATTTTACGAACAGATTAAATCAAACAGGAGGCAAGAATGGGCAACCCAATCACAAAAGCCGAGAAAATCTTCGAAGTTGGAGAAAGCGTCTACTTTCGATCAAACACAATGGGAAGAGCGGTATTAGATGATGTTGTAAGGAAAATGGTTCAGAAGCATGGAGCCGGTCCGCACATCATCATCCGAACCAACATTGATGAAAGCGATGGTGGCCAAAAACTAAAGTTCGAAGGTAGCATTAGTGATGGGCTCGGAGAAGACGCCCCTAGCCCATCCATGGAGAAAGAAATGGTTTGGGATTCACGCTATTTTAGTTCTATCCCTCGCACCTAAAACAAACCACACTCAACCCAGGAATCCACCTGTCACGTTGAGGGTGGTTTTTTGTTTTATACAATTCTATATTTTAAAAACAACTATTTCACAATCAGTTCCTACACGAATTGGTGGTCCCCATGTTCCAACCCCGCTTGAAGTATAAACCTGCATGCCACCAAGTCGGTTCAAACCATAAGTAAAACGCCCATAAATCATACGAGCAAAATATTCCAGAGGCCACTGTTGTGCTCTGTGAGTGTGACCGGATATTTGGAGTGAAACTCCTGCACTTTCAGCAAGTTTTATAAAACTAGGCTCATGTTTCAAAAGAATTGAAGGTGTATTTTTATCGATCTCAAGAGAATCAAGAATCTTTTTATAATCAGATTCCTTCGCAGTGTTTAGATAATCAACTCCAATAATTTGTAAATTATCAATTATTATTTTTTCATTATTTAATATTTTTATACCCGCAAGAGATATTCCTTTTGAAAACAATTCCCCATTCCCAAAACCTTCATGGTTCCCCATCACAAAATATATTCCCAAAGGAACTGAAATATCTTTAAAAGGCAAAATGCATTTTAAAATTCCATCCGCAGAAGAGCCATCAAAAAGGTCACCGCCAATAAAAACAAGGTCGGGAGAAATTTTTACTAATTCCTTTAATATTTTTTCAACAGATTTTTTTCCATTTATTTGTCCTATGTGTAAATCACTTATCCAAACAATTTTTCTTTTATGCCAATGGTCAGGTACATTTGGAATTTCAACTTTAACTTCTTTAATTACTAATTTCCTTTTATGAAATATTCCATATACTCCCGCAAGAATAGTCAACCCAAATATCGCAATTGCAAAATATTTTGAATGGTCCCCAATATATACAGCTTCCAAAAGATACATCACCGAAGCAAGAAAAAAATATACAAAGAACCCCATCCAAGTCATTGCAATTGTTGAATATATTCGTGTGAAAACATTATAATAACGCATACCCAAAAAAGTGGAGGCTACAAAGCTTATTCCAAATAATCCTAAAATACTCATCACTAAATATGAAGTTCCCGCAACGTTAAAAACCGTTCGAGTGGCTTCATAGACAACAAGATTTGCCAAATACAAAATGGCTATAATTATAAAAATAAATATTAAAATTGATTTACGGCTATTGTGCATTTTTATTTTATAGATTATTTTCGAAGCACTTTTTTATCTACTATCGCAAGCAACGTATTTACCTTTCTCTTATATCTTATATAAAAGAAAAACATTAAACTAACGATGGCTGCAAAAAAACACCAAACGGATGTGAAAGTGAACTCAAAGAAAAGCCACGAGACAAGGCCTAGAAATCCAACTACTATTCCGAAATATCGAAAAATCTTGAGACTTGAAATACATAAAGATCCGACAACGGCAGACAAATATGCCAAAATAACAAAATCCATGAAAGGAAAATTAAAGCTATAGCTTATGCATGAACTGACTTTATTTATACCTAAAGGTCCTGTAATGAGTATTACCGAAAAATAAAGCGCAACTATGATTCCCACTAGCACAAACCATCCGAGTATTTTCCTTTCTTTTTTATCTAAAAGAAAAACTGCAAGTGGCACATATATAGGCCATAAGATAAAAGCAAAAAGTAAAAATAAATACCCAGCAGCAAATGAGGATGAACCTGAATTCAAATAGACCCATTGAATTCCTTCGCTGAACTGTTGAATACTGAACATAGTAGGAATTGCTGCGAGGATTTTATCTTCTTTCTTGGCAGAAACAAAAGACACCCCACCAAGAGTAGCAAGTGCCCCACTGGCAATAAAACTAGCTGAAGCTGAAAAACACATGTCTGGAGTATAACATTTTATTAATGCATCATGTATAATGAAATTACTCAATGAATCCTGAACCCTCCATTTGGAAAAATAGGATTCTCAACATCACGACAATCTCATCTATTATTGTCTTTTTAACATTGTCGTTCCTGGGCAACCACGGGTCAACATTTATGTCTAATGATAAATGTTATGCACTTCTTGGCTGCAATATAGGATTTTTTGGATACGACGTAATGGTTCATTTCATAAGTGGAATTATGGAAGCGTCACTTATCATATTGCTAATGAAAAAATTTCTTTCATTCAATCTTTTCCATGAGAGTTTTTGGAAAAATTTGTTAGTAGTTGTAAGTCTAGTTGCACTAATAGCTTTTTCCTGGGAATTTGGCGAGTTGTGTCACGACCAGTTTCGAGTGAAAGTCCTACATGAAAATCTAATTAACCCAAACAATCTAGACCAACCAACTAGCAACGACACTATGGGCGATATGACGTTCTCAATACTCGGTGCAACTATAACTGCTTTCGCCCTTAGGTCTTTCATGAAAAAGAAAAAAGTTGACAACAATCGATAAGCGATGAAGTTCATTGGAGATGATGAACAAGATGACAGACCACTCTTAACACCCAAGTGGCGTGTCGGATGGTTTGCCCTATATACCACACTCACTGCAGCCCTTGTTATAATTCTTATGATTCAATTCCCTCTCTTGCCTCGGCACTAACAATGACCGAGAAAAACCAACGCTCCAGCCCAACCAGCTGGGGCGTTTTATTTATGAAATATTTTTTCAAGCGCAACGCTTGACGCAGATCAATTGTAATTGTATTCTTCAAAAAGATTTTTAATGCTCGTTCGAGCTTAGGAGGACGTAATGAACAGACCAAACCCAGAAGAGATACTGGTCATACAGTTTGCTGACACGGGAGTCTTCTGTTTCTGCATAAGTGTAGAAGATCATGATTTATCAAAAGGTCGGGACTTTCTGGCTTTTCATACTTCATTTGAAATCGAGAAAAAAGTCTTTGAAAACAAACCCCAATTGTTAATCACCGGGATAGTCTCCAGCGATGTCAGAGATGTTGCAATAATGGTGGAAAATCTCCGGCAAAGGAATCCCCAACTTGTGGTAGTGACTTACTCCTCATGCGATATCCCTGGGGAATGTTTCGATCTGCAAATCGACAAGAAGGACAATGATTCTTCAGAACAACTTGTTGGAGCAATCAGAGACTTTCGATCGGCAAAGCTGCGAAGAAAAGAAGTGCTCGCAACCTAGGTCCAGATAATCCTAGGATTAAAAAACAAACCGTGCTTTCCAGAAATTAGGAAGGTGCGGTTTTTTATAATAAAATAAATAATAAAAAATATATGAAAGATGAAGAACTTTATGATTCACCCACAAAAGAGGAGATGAACAAACTAGCAGTTGAAGCAAAAAAGAGATGGGGCCACACCACAGCCTACAAGGAATCCGAACAAAAAATGCGAGGGATGACTAAGGAACAAATGGATATTATAAAAAAAGAAGGAGATGATATTTTGAAAAAAGGAGTATCCCTAATAGATAAGGATTTACACAGTAAGGAAGTGCAAGACTTAATTGCTGAACATTATAAGCATCTTTCTAATTTCTACACACCAAATCCTGAAATGTATAAAGGCCTTGCTGAGATGTACATAACCGATCCTAGGTTTAAAAAACATTTTGAAAAATACCATCCAGAACTTCCACAGTTTATGCACGATGCAATGATTGTGTTTGTAGAAAATAAATAGATAATTAAAAACACTCACTTTCTACACAGTGGAACGGTTTGACTTAAATGTTTTTTAATGATAAAAAAACATTAGACAAGACTAGAGCCGAAACCAAAATGGTCAAGCTTGATAGTCAGATGCATAAAAAAAGGAATTGCAAATGAATGAATCAGCAACCCTCGCACAAGGAAATCAGGTAACAAATCTGATTCTCCAGAAAAAAACAAGCAAACAAGGAATTCAAGCCTTACTAGCATCCAAACTGCTTTCTAAGCTTTTGGATGCAGCAAAGGCAGGAACAATTGGAAACGTAAACACGTTTGAGTTCTGCCGACTGCTTGGATTGGAAGAACAAAACCTCGCATTTTACGGAGAAAGCGTGAAAGCAAAGGTAAGTTACCATCCTGATTACCAGTTATGGGCAAACCTCGAAATTCTCGCGTGTACAAACAAAGTACATGTGGAAAGCCTAGAAAAGACAACCTTCAAAGACACACTGGGTCAAAGTGATCCCGTTCTCTGTCTGGCTCAAGTAAATCGTGGATCCGTGTCTGACGCAAAAGAAACCCTTACCGAAAGAGATTTCAAAGGAGCCAACCGAAGAGACCTTGTAGGCTTCTTCGAAGCCAACTATCAAACCTTGAGGGATGATTTGTTCTCCGGAAGGATAATCCTCCTTGGAACGGTTTCAAGCGAAGCTGGCGAAACGGAAAAATATCTGCTTTACCCTTTTGTCGAACTTGAAAAAGGAAAAATCAAAGGTTCTGGAGCTATACGAGGAGATGATCTCATTCGTAATGGAGAAAACACTCGCTTTGCATCCGGGAAGGATTATTTCCTCATATCCCCCATCAATAAATAAAAGTTAGACAACTAACTTTCGGGCCCTCTTAGCGATAAGAGGGCTCTTCTTTTTTTAAAATTTGACATGAAGTATTTTTTGTTATATTTATTATAAGGCTATGACGATAAGGTAGTCCTCTAGCGTTTAGTACATTGAAACTAGCTACTCCGAAAGGAAGTGGCGCAACATAGGAGATCCTATGAGCAAAATTGATTATCCATCTGCAACCAGTCTGTCACAACTGTTTAGACTGATGGCGGAACAAGAAGTAACAGACGAGAGGCTTAACGAACTGTACACTACCGGCATTCTTGCCCGTGTTTTTCAGTCCGACCCCAAAAAAGTAAGCGTCACAGCACTCGAAAAAGTATTGGGGTTAACATCGGCTCTTACTGAAACAACAAGACCGCTCAGGATAAGTTTCAGAGAAACGATTGACTCACTTGTAACACATCACCACATTGTCACAGATGACTCTCGCCACAAGGAAATTTCATCTGTATTCACTGAAGGCCACGAGACTTGCAGTTCAGTTTTAACCCAGGTTCGTAACCCGACATGGAGCAAAGTCAAAAAAGCAGAAAAAAATCGTGGGGTCACATCTGCCACCCTTCGTGAGTTGCTATTCTTTGTGACTATGTATGATTTGAAAAAACTTGGCAGGTACACATACTTTGCTCTTGGAACAAAGCTTGGTGGCAAGGACCCAGAAGTTTTCTACGCTTATGCGGAAGGTCAAGAAATTCGACTTCGCCACATGAGCTCATACGGTGCTTTTCCATCAGATGCAATTTTCCTTGGAAGAGTCCTCGGCACATAAATAGGACAGAAAACCAGAACATAAAAAAATAACCCCCTCAGAGAGTCCTCACGGAACTCACACTGTGGGGGCTTTCTTTTTGCATTTCTAAACCATTTATTTTTTACTGATTATTTTTTGCCGCCTAAATTTGTAATTAATTTACCATTTAAACCTATGATATAATTTCATGATTAGCAATTTAAATTTTCAAAACACATGCCAGAAGGAGCACCTTTAACCCCAGAAGCACAATTTCCTCTAAAAAATTGGTTTAATAATATGGAGGAAGAAAACAGAAGAGTGATCGAAAGTGAAATTTTTAATACTCGCAGCAATTTTGATTTAGACAAAGCACTTAATGAAATACAAGACCAAGAAGTTGCAAGAGGAATAATGCTTAGATTCAGAAATTATCTTGAATTAAAAAAGAGTCAGGCACCTAGAGATGTTATAAAAAGTGAAGCAGAAGAAATTGCTCAGTATGTGGATAGAATCATTTTACCTGAATAATTTTAACGATGCGGGCAACCGGCCCAACAACAAGGTCTCCGCTTCCCTTCTGAAAGACCTGTACGAGCTCTCTCAATCCTGTGACTTCTTGTTTCCGATTTTTTAGCAGATTCAATCCAGCATATCCACTCATTGCGAGCAAGTGGAGTAATATTTTCCCATGCCAATAAAGCTAAGGAGTTAGAAGCCAGACTCATTTTCAAATCTGTTGGAGTTTTATGCACAACGCCATTAGATATTCCTTTTTTAATCATAAGATAATCTTATCAAACCCAAGAAATTATCGCTATTTTAAGGAGATCAGAGTACAAATACAACAAAATATGCATGTTTAATAAAGTGACTTTACCCTTTTCTAAGTTAAAAATAATTTGACAATTTTACCTATATCTGTCATTATGAAACCTGACCCAGTAAATTTCACGTTCAAACAATACAATAAATAGGAGAATTATCCATCGTGCCTGACAGTTCGAAGTCCTTACTCGCAGAAATAATATTGCATCTTTCATACGATGCAGGTATCAACAAACTAAAACCGTCCGATCAACCAATCGGCCATCTGATACTCTTAGAGACATCAGAAACACTATGGAAAAGAGCGTGCGCCGTACAAGCGTTAGCGCTGAAAGGAGACCCAGAACAAGAAATCCTCGCGGAACTTGTAAGGGATCTTTTAGCAAGTGCTGAAACAATCGAAAACCCAGTATGTCTCGTTGGCAACTTGCCTACCCTGACAACCGAAGGCCCTTTATGGAAAAGGGCTATTCACACCTTAAGTCATGAACCCGATAGGATTCGTGACATATTCGCACCGACAATGAAGAGATGCTTCGGCCGGTAATAAACAAAAAAACAAACCCACTGAACAGGAAACCCCTGCTTGCAGTGGGTTTCCTTTTTTACAAATTATGCTAATATTCGAAGCACTGTTTCCCTTAAGCAAGGAATAAAAAAACAGTTCATGATGCTTAGCCACTTGCGTTCCAAGACGAAAAAAGAAGACCTCCCGAGTACCGGCGAGCGAAAGGAAGTAATTATGGATCAACGACACCATAGTGAAAACCCAAAGGTCTAATTTCTCCAGAGGCGAGAAACCAATCTACGTCAAAGAACTATACCTTCAAGGTAGCAAGTGGTTCTTTTTTATATAGTAAAGGTCAAACTTTTGATATACTTAAAAAAATGAAAAAAACGCAAAAAAGTTTTGTAACTAGAATTTTAATAATTATTTTTGCATCAGTAATTATTACTACTGGAATTTATCTATACAAGAAAAACATAGAATTTAATCAACCGATTATAGACACAAAGGTGGACTATCCCATAACAACAAACTCAAAAAAGCAAACTCAGGGCTGCGATGGAGTTCGTGAAGGTAACTCATATGTTCTAAAAGTAAAAAATGGAATCCCGGAATTTACATTTACATTTTATGCAACAACAACTCCTGCAATAGGTAGATTAGAAGCTTATTCATTAATTGACTGTATAGAAGTGAATCAGGGCAACATTTTTATTCAAAAAATACAAGAAGGAATCGAACCCAGCCTTACATCAAATCCAACTAGTGCTGTTGGTGATGGAGACATAAACAATGACACATACAAGGACATAAGATTTACATTCAACCTTGGAATGGCTCCGACTTATGGACAAGCTGACTGGTATATTTATAATCCTAAAACTAATAAATTTGATTTTCTTAAGGAAAAAGATGGATACTAGCACCCTGTTACAATCTTAATTTAAATAAGTTTGACATAATTATATTAATATGTTATTATTAGGTCTGAGCAGTGAAAGATGAGTAACTGCACAAATTCAACAAAGGAGTTATTTTGACACGAGAAAAATTTACAGAAACATTCCACTGGGCGAAGATCATGTGGATCATGGGTATACTTAATGTTGTGGCAATGTGTCCGCAATTGGAAAGTATTGTGGTGACACACAAAGTAGAAGGGATCAATCTCACAATGTTCTTTATTTACCTTGTGATACAAATCGCCTTTGCCATCGACGGATTCCTAAAAAGAAATCGCCCGTTTTGTATCTCCATGATACTTAGCACAATGATGTCATCAAGCATTATTGGCAGTGTAATTTTTATTCGCTACCAACACTAGACAAAAAAGGATACCCTCTCAAAAGCCCCTTCCGATACTCGGTTTGGGGCTTTTCTATTATGTAAAATTCATATGTTCAAGTTATTTTCACACCATTGAATGAACTAGAACCTCTGATATACTTTTGATATGAAAAAAATAACACCCTTTCTTTGGTTTGATAACAACGCCGAAGAAGCAATAAATTTTTATCTTTCGGTTTTTAAAAATGGAAAGAAAATAAATAATAATAAATTCGAAATAGAAGAACAAGAATTTATGGTATTAAACGGCGGACCCCATTTTAAATTTAATGAAGCAATTTCAATATTTGTAGATTGTGAGAATCAAGAAGAAGTAGATAATTTATGGGAAAAGCTGTCGGAGGGAGGTGAGAAAGGCCAATGCGGTTGGTTAAAGGATAAGTTTGGACTCTCTTGGCAAATAATACCCAACATTCTAGGTGAAATGTTGAGTGACCTAGATGAAGAAAAAGCTGATAGAGTTATGCAAGCAATGATTAAAATGACGAAAATTGATGTAGAGGAATTAAAAAAAGCCTACAACAACTAACAACGTTGTGGGTGGCTCAACGTGTACGATCTGCAACACAAATTTAGCCAGGATCAATTTGTGTTTTTATATGGAAAAGAGTAATCTTCAAATTAGAAAACAAGGAGGTCTAAATGAAACATGTCACGTTTAGGGTTTTAAAAAGTGGAGACAAGTTTTTTGCAAAACTCAGCAGCGGAAAAATCCACGAGTTCATGGTGCTCGAGAGAACTGTTCAGGTTTATCTTAGTGAAAGTCCAGCAAATGTTGTGGACTTAAAAACTGGTAAATTCGTTTTTATCAAGGATACACCACAGACAAAAGTTTACCCGAAATCCATGGCAAAAAACAAAAAACCAGATGCTGAAAATATGTGCACAACAGAAGCCAGTATCTGGGAGTGATTAGCCACATCCTATTCAAAAGGCCGCTCATCTTATGGGCGGCCTTTTTTATAACTTAAGAACACAAAAAAGAATATAAAAAAACAGGCCCCCTTTTAACAAGAGTGGCCTGTTGGCAATTAAATCGAAAGGGTTGGTTTCTTCTTGGAATAACCTTCAAAAAATGATTCAGAGATTTAGGCTGCCTACCTATTCTCTATGCTGCAAACTATTATTGATGTTTTCATCAACAAAGCCCAGAGGACATGACTTGTCCAAGCTGTACGGAACCGCCCGTAGCTCATTTTTGATCAAAAACCACGATACAAACAAGGTACCAGTTTCAGAAAAATACTACACCGAGAGGCATTATCATGTCAAGACACACAAAGCCCAAACAACCCGAAAGAAAACCCTATCTTAAACTCAAAGCGTGTTTGACAAAACATTAAAAAAGTGATATTTTCCGAACAGAATTGCTCTAGAAAAACTTATGAGAAAGAAGCTATCGAAACACGATGACACCACCAGAAAGTTGGCATCGTTTAAAAGGCACTGCTGGTTTTTGTTTCAGCCATTACTGCTTGCGTTTTTGGCAAGCGTGATCTGGAACTACACCTTGTTCAAATACAAAATTCACTTCGACAAAGAAGATGAAGGTCCCCTACTCACAGGTGTGATTGTTATCCTGGCAGTGGCATATGGCATCATGACAACATCGACCTTTGAATCAGTGTATGGCAAGCACCAGAAATCCGTGATCAGTGTTTTGAAGAAGGATCGGGAGACATTTTTATGTTACAGGGATGAAAGGATCCCCATAATAATTCATCTCCTCATCATCACTTTTTCAGCACTACTCCTCGGCATTGTTTCATTGATTGCCTACAAGACTTTGTACGCCGGACTCGTGTCGGTATTCTCTGTCTCGTTTGTTTTGTCACTCTATTGGCTTGTTATCATTGAACTCCAAAATCCGGCAAAAAGCCTGTGGTTCATCGAAAGAACTCCAAATGAATGGCTTACAATTGACATTGACGACGCGTTCAAATTAGGAGAAGGGCACGAAGAAATATAAACCCACAACTCAACAACAGGAAATCCACCTGTCATGTTGAGGGTGGGTTTTTTGTTTGAAAATAAATTAAATAAAACTATAAAAAAAGTTCGAACAGTATGTACTACTATTTTCCTTTAGCAAGTTTTTTCTCACGATCTTGTCTCTCTTTAGTACTAACCTTAATAGCTCTTTTACTAGCATCACCAGCTTGTTTTTTTGCCTTAGATGCATTCCAACCTTTTTTTGTATTAGACATTTTTTATTTATGAATTTTAATTAAGCTTATTCTACCATAACAGTTTAAATAATGATCAAGAAAATTAAATTAAGGTCTATAAAAATTTATAAAAAAACGAGCCAACATATATAATGAGGCTCGCTATTTTTAAAATTGAATCCAAACACATTCACCAAGTCTTGAAAAAATTAGTGCGTAATATTTTCAACAAAAGATCTATTAAAAAGTTGTTTAATTGTTACATTAAGTGGTCGTCCTTCACTATCTAACGGACCGACATAATAAAACAAATCAACTTTCATAAAGTCATTCCATGATTGAGAGGGTGAACACAGATCAATAACAAGTGACTTGTTATGTGAATCCTTTTCTTTACTCTTTGTATAAGCCTTTCCTGAATTAACATCCGTACCCCGATCAACAACCACAGCTAGAAGGGTTCCTCCCCCTGAAATCTTAACCTTTACAATACTCCACATTGGAACAGACAAAGGTGCAGCAGCTGTCCCTACGCTTGTAGGAGTAACGTATGCCAATTCTACCCCACTTGTTGATTGACCTTCCTTTGAATATTTATCCCCAGCTCTCTTACCTTTTTGATATGCAGTCAAACGACACGAGTTAATTGTCTGCCGACCCTTCCAATATGAATTTGGTTGTCTTTGAACTGCCCCAATAAATACAGAACAAAAAATAAATAAACACCCTGCAACCAAGCCACCCAATAAACTACATTTAATTTTCATTGTACTTTCCTCACCCATAAATTCCTCCATTTACCTTAATAAAAATAGCTTTAATGCTCCACTTATTTCATACAACTTACTCAATAACTATATTTCAAAGGCTTAAAAACTATCAAATTAAGCCCATAGACTTTTAACCTTAAAGGATTCATAATGATTTTTTGTAATTATCCAACACTTATTAAAAACTTACTCCATTAATTTTATGAAAGGTAGCCTTATAGTGATAGAGCCTATCTGTTCATTGCACCACAATGTTATTTTAGCTATTTTTGCTAAAAATTTTTAGCCTTCTCGTGCGTAGGCAAAAAGTGACAAAAGTGACAGTCCTTTAGTATATAAAGTTACACACAGCTGTTAGATTATCATAGGTAGATTTTGGTTCTCTGGCTCAAGACTTTCTTCCTCATCTTTAATAACATCAAGATAAACCCTCTTATCTTTCAATATGATTTTACTTTTTAAACTTAACAGTACTTGTCTTTTCTCATCTATCAATCCGTCAGAAAGAATATATTTAATATACTTTTTTATATCTACATCCTTTTGATTTTTGTCTGTGTATTCTGGAGGTTGACCCAAGACATCACAATTAAATCTATGTATTCTTTCAGATTCTCTTTCAAACTGTTCTCGTATTCCCAAATCATCAAGAGAGAATCTATCAACTAAATCTCGGAGTTGTTGGATAAGTAACTCTTCTCGGATATACAACATTTTACATTTTGGATCTCTAGAACGAGTACAACCATAATAAACATATCGAGCAATTGATCCGTCTTTCAAAGATTTGAATATTTCTTCAGCTGTAACATTACCTCCACATAAACCGCATTTCATTATTTTTGTGTAAGCAAAGTTTTTTCTGAATACAAAATTTTGATGTTTACGTTCAGCTGTTTTCTCTTTAACCAGTTCAAACATTTCTTTGGTAACAAGTGCTTTATGTTTTCCTTTGTACCAATTACCGCTACCTTTCGGATATTCAAACTCGCCATAATAAAATGGTGTGCTCAAGATTTTTTGAATAGAGCTAAGGCATAAGTGTTTATTATTGCGTGACCTGAAATCTAAATCATCTCTTAACCATCTTTTTATTCTTCTATGACTCCACCCATTTAATGCTTGTTTGTATATTTCTTGGACGATATGTGCTCTGGCTGGATCAATAACCACACAACCTTCTCTACCTCTAATCATTTCGTTTAGATAACCTATCGGTGCCACACTTGGCCATAAACCCAGTTGTACTTTCATGCGAAGACCTCTCTTAACATTAATGCTCTTGTTATCGTTCTCAAGCTTTGCTTGTGAGCCGAGAATCATTAATAAAAACTTTTCGTTCGGTGAATCTCTAAATGTTTGATTATAGGTTCGTATTTCTAATAATAATTTGTTATCCATTAAATCAACTAGAAGACCAAGGTCTCCCGCATTTCTACTTAGGCGATCGGCATTCCATGTGAGAATACCGTTGTATTTTTCTTTGCGTATATCCTCGATTATTTTATTAAAAACTGGACGGTGCCCAGAAGCTTTTGCAGAATGAGCTTCCGTACGAACTAGACTGATGTGGAGATTATCTCTTTCTGCTACTTGTCTCATTTCTTTAATTTGTGAATCAATGGATAAAGCTTGTCGCTCTTCATCTTCCGTTGATTTACGAGCATATAGACAATACTTAATAACAGGAAAAGATTTATTTTCATTTATATTTGTTGTCATATTTTAGTTCAATTAAAAACTAATAATTTCTTTTTGATGTAAACCCTGCCAACGAATCTTTGTAACAATTAACTTTGTATTTTTTCTTGTGTGCGAATTTAACTAATAAAACAAACACTTTTCGACCTTTATCAATCTAAGACTATGTTTAGTAAAACGAAATACCACATTCTGTTGTTAAAATTTGTCAGGGTTACTGCAGGCCCAA
Organism: uncultured bacterium; assembly: GCA_903854195.1. Classification (GTDB taxonomy): domain Bacteria; phylum Patescibacteriota; class Minisyncoccia; order Phycocordibacterales; family CAINVO01; genus CAINVO01. The sequence continues at coordinate 53,204 of CAINVO010000026.1, forward strand.
AGCGACAAGCATACAGATTCCGGCGGAGAAGGTTTCTGTAAAAAATTATGGACTTATTAAATAATTTTTATAGAAACTACTATGAAAAAGCTCCATTGGAAGACCATCCAGAAAACGGTCAATGAACTTGTGCCACAGAAGATTAATCCTCGCACTATTACCGACAAACAAATGTCGGATCTTACTAGAAGTCTGAAGAAATATAATTTGGTCGAAATACCCGCTGTTGATACTGATGGAACAATTCTTGCAGGACATCAACGGATTAAAGTATTAAAGATTCTTGGTCGAGGAAACGAACTAATTGATTGTAGGGTTCCTAATCGAAAACTCTCTGAGAAAGAATCGAAGGAATATTTGATTGCCTCCAATAAACTTGGTGGAGATTTTGATTATGATCTTTTAAAGTCTTTCGATTTTGAGACTTTGGAATTTTCAGGATTTGACCCTATTGAACTCGGTAACTTGTTTGATAAAGACAAAGAAGTTGTTGATGATGACTTTGATGTTGAGAAAGAACTAAAGAAAATTAAAGATCCTGTAACTAAACTCGGAGATATTATTTTTCTTGGTAAAAACAAGATTATCTGCGGTGACTCGACAAAACCTGAAACTTTGCAGAGGTTGTTAGGAAAAGAAAAGGTGTCAATGATCTACTCGGATCCAGTCTACAATTTGGATATAAATTATGACGGTGGTGTTGGCGGTAAAAAGAATTATGGTGGATCTGTAAACGACTCTAGAACTTTTGAAGAATATAAGAAGTTTTTGAAAGACAGTATGGAATGCGCTTTGTCGGTATCATATAAAGACACTCATGTATTTTATTGGTGCGATCAAATTTATATCGGCGTAGTTCAGGATATTTATCGTTCACTTGGAATAGAAAACAAACGAGTATGTTTGTGGTTGAAAAATAATCAGAATCCTGTGCCAAGTGTTGCGTTTAATAAAGCGTATGAGCCTGTTGTATATGGAATTCGGGGGAAACCACATCTCTCTGAATTGGTTACAAACTTAAATGAGGTTATGAACAAAGAACTAAGTACTGGAAACAATTTACTCGACGAAGTAAATGATATTTGGTTGGCAAAAAGACTTTCTGCAAAAGACTACGAACACGCCACATCTAAACCGCCACAACTTCATGAGAAGGCTATAAAAAGATGTACTAAACCTAATGACATAATTCTAGACAGCTTCCTTGGTTCGGGTAGTTCTTTGATTTCGGGGGAGACTTTGGGACGGAGGGTTTATGGATGTGAGTTAGAACCAAAATTTTGTGACTTAATTGCGCGCAGGTTCGAGCGGTTAATGGGTATCAAAGCGATTTATGAAAAAGCAGAGGGTACAAAATAAGCTTATTGAAGAACTTGAGCGTACTCCTATTGTTCAAATCGCCTGTGACAAAGTTGATATATCAAGGAACACTTTTTATCGTTGGATGAAAGAAGATGTTAAATTTCTTGAACGTGTTAACGAGTCTCTATCTCTGGGCACTGGATTAGTAAATGATGTTGCATTAAGTAATGTTCTATCTGGAATTAAAAGCAAAGATGTTAAATACACAATGTACTGGCTTAACCGCAAACATCCTGATTTCAGACAACCCTTTGTTTTCAAAACTGATGCAGATGATCTACTTGCAAATTACCACGCACTTAAAGATGGAGAAAAAAGGATTCGATTGGAAAAAGAAATAATTGAGGCTGCCGATAAGTGGGATGAAGAAAAGATTAAAAAAGCAACAGCGGAGGTGGCAAGATGGCAAGCTGGGTGGTTTAAGGATAAGAAAACTAAAGAAGAAGAGGTAAAAGAAATGTTTGAAAAATGGAAAAAGGAATATTTAGAAGGAGAAGGTAAAAAAGACTAGTTAATAGAATTATTCCTCGTTCTCAATTCTAATTCTGCGTTCATCTAATGTCTCACCTTCGTACATCCAATATGCGGTTCCTTGAACTCCATATTCATACCCTAGAATTTTTTGAGCGGAAGTTGATAGGCTGGTTTTTTCACCATTGTATTCAATGGAGTTATTGTCCATAACTTTTGCTTTTAAATTTTCATCTCTGCTAAACACAAGCTCTGATCCAACAGGAATATTAACTAGACTGAAATTGAATTTAGATCTTCTTGTTCGTGCTTCATTCAAAGCATCTTGATCTTCTTTTGATTCAACAAAATCTTTCTTTGGAGTGATGTCTTCTATTTCTGCTAACTTAAGTGCGGCAACAACTCTCTCAGGTGAAATTTGAAAAAATTCTCTTCTAGGATTTATACGATTATCGTCAAATGCATCATGTAGTTGATGTTCAACAAAAGATGAGTCTTTTACTGTGCATGAGTAAAAACAAGTGAACGGAAGAGGAATGCTAGTAGAACCACTTAGCTCTCTTATTCTTTGTTCTAGGCTGGTAGTTGTTTTTCCTATTTTGACGTAACCAGGCATAGCCTCGTTAGTGAGAAC
>CAINVO010000027.1 GCA_903854195.1 uncultured bacterium
GTTCGTTTTAATGAGAATGAAGTGTTTATAGAAAAATCATAATGATATAAAACGTCTCCACAACAATCATTCGTCGTTATAGATTTGATCTGTTTCAATTATACCTCAGTACAATTGATACATTTTTAGCCTCTCCCTAAAATACTGTTATGAAGTTAACAATTTAAATTCAGGAGATAATTATGAGCGAGAATAATTCTGTCGTAGCTATTTACGCGTCACATACTACTGCTGAAGCGGCAGTTAAGGAGCTTCAACGATCTGGGTTTGATATGAAGAAATTATCCATTGTTGGACGAGACTATCAAACAGATGAGCAGGTGGTTGGGTATTACAATACTGGTGACCGGATGAAAGCTTGGGGGAAAACAGGAGCTTTTTGGGGCGGTCTTTGGGGATTTTTGTTTGGATCAGCCTTATTCTGGGTTCCGGGTGTTGGACCGCTTTTTGTAGGTGGGCCATTGGTGAGTTGGATCGTTGGTGCTTTGGAAGGTGCCGTTGTGGTTGGTGGTTTAAGCGCTGTTGCGGGAGGCTTGTGCAGTATAGGAATCCCTAAGGATAGCGTCATTCAATATGATACTGCCATCAAGAATGGAAAGTTTGTGTTGATTGCTCATGGCACCATTGAGGACACTAACCGTGCCAAAAAAATCCTAGACCGGACAAAACCAGAGGTATTAAATCAGCATCTTTTAGAAGAAACATCACAGGTTACTTATTAAATAAAGGAGCAATATGAAAACCGCTTATGAAAAAACTGATTCAGAGATTAAAAACGATGTGCTTTTAGAGCTCAAATATGAACCAAGTGTAAAGACTACAGATATTGGTGTTTTAGTGAAAGACGGAACGGTTACGCTTAATGGCAATGCAACAAGCTATGGTGAAAAATGGGATGCAGTTAATGCTGCTAAACGTGTTAGAGGGGTTAATGCAGTTGCTGATGAGATTAAAGTTAAGTTCACATATTCCTCTGATCGAACTGATGGGGACATTGCAGCTAATGCCGTCAATCAAATCAAGTGGTCAACAACGATTCCAGAAAATAGTGTTCAGATAACTGTCCGGGATGGTTGGATTACTTTGGAAGGTGAAGTGGAGTGGAGATATCAATATACCGCTGCTCAAGATGTAATGCAATATTTAGCAGGCGTTAAGGGAGTGAGTAATTTAATCACAATAAAGCCTACGCTTGTACCAAAGAATATTTCAATGGCGATAAAAGCAGCATTTGAACGAAATGCCCTATTGGAAGCAGATGCTATCGAAGTGGATTCTGTTGGAAACAACGTTATACTTCGTGGAAAAGTTGGAAATTATGCTGAGCGTGAAGAAGCTGAACGGGTCGCGTGGGCTGCTCCAGGAGTTTATTCAGTTGATAATCAGCTGACTTATTCATGGACATCTGATTATGCGGAATAATGACATGTAATAAATTAGGAGATGGGTATGGAGGACAATAGTTCTTTTGTAGCAGTCTATCCGTCGCATATGGCTGTACAAGTAGCTACCAAGAAACTTAAAGCATCCGGTTTCGACATGAAAAAACTATCGATAGTCGGTCGTGGTAATAAAACAGAAAATCAAGTAGTTGCTTTTTCTAATACCGGTGACAGGATGACAGCTTGGGGAAAAACCGGTGCTTTTTGGGGTGGTGTTTGGGGGCTTTTGTTCGGTGCTGCTTTTTTCTGGATTCCAGGATTTGGTGAGCTATTGATAGCTGGTCCATTAGTGAGTGGTATTGTCGGAGCTCAAGAGGGTGCTATCGTGGTGGGTTGCCTAAGCGCAATTGCAGGAGGCCTGTGCAGTTTTGGGATTCCAAGAGATAGCGTTTCAAAATATGAGACTGCGATCAAGGAGGGCAAGTTTGTCCTTATTGCTCACGGCACGATAGATGACACAAACCGTGCTAAAGAAATTTTAAAGTCTACCAATCCTGAGTCAGTAAATCTTCATCTAGTCAATGTGCCAACAATGAGTACGTGAACAAATTTAAAAATTTGTTATAGGATATTTAATTAAAATCGAACAATTTAAAGAGAGGATATTATGAAAAACTCAAAATCAGCACTCATGGAAAGTTACAGGGATTCTCAGAAAGTTGAAGTATTGATCCAGAAGGGGGAATCAAAGAAATTCCCAACCAAGAATACAATCGGTGAGAAAGTTAGAGTACAAATGGAGACCATTTTGCAAGATCGGCTAGCTGATTCAATCGATCTGCAGATTCAAGCCAAGCAGGCCCACTGGAATGTAAAAGGACCTAATTTTATTGCCTTTCATGAGCTTTTTGACAAGATTGCAGAAGAATCAGAAGTATATCCGGATCTTATTGCTGAGCGCATTGTTCAATTTGGTGGAGTGGCGGAAGGGACGATCCAAGTTGTTGTCAATCGGAGCAATCTTCCAGAGTATCCTTTGGTTCTTACCACGGGCCATGAACATGTTGAGGCTCTTTCTCATGCCCTTGCAGTTTATGGTGAACTTATTCGAACTACCATTAAGCAGGCTTCAGAGTTAGATGACCCTGCGACTGCAGATATATTTACCCAGATTTTACGAAGTGTGGACAAAAATTTATGGTTTATTGAGGCTCATAATCAAGCTGAGAAATAAGCCAGTGATAGTATCCTCTGTGAGTTTAAACAGGAGAAATCTTTATGATTTTTGAAATTAAAATTATATCGGAAAAGATTTTAAATTTGATTGATGAGAAAAAAAGACCAATCAGTATCAGTGAGGTTGAGTCTCGTTTGGAAAGTGAGAAGGAATTTACCAATAAAAGTATTAATTGGTTGGTTCAAGAAGGGCATGTGCATTTGATTAAGAACGGAAATGATAGATACTTATGTAATTGTTAACTGATGTGAAAGTGA
>CAINVO010000028.1 GCA_903854195.1 uncultured bacterium
GGTGTTGCTGAGGTTGAATATGAAAGTTATGAAAAATTAGTGGACACATTTGAAAGTCTCATTCTTGAAATTAAGCCCAGAGGATTAAGATCTCATAAAATAATTGACGATATTATTTTACAGAAAAAATTTGATGAAAACACGATAAGATCCGTCTGTTTTTCTGGGGGAAATTTGGATACTCGACGTTATTTTTTTGCAAAAGTAGATGAGACTTGGCTTAAGTGGCTTTGGAATAAAGGATTTCTAGATCAACTGAAAAAGCCAGCCTTAGATGTAACTAAATATTCTTACAGACTTAATGAATTGGAATATTTAACTAGAATGGTCGAAAAAGATCCAGAACAGGTAGCCGATATAATTCTTTCTATTCCAGTTTCCAAAGAAAATTTTAACCCAGAAGTTATAGATCGTTTTTTTTGGATTACAGAATTACTTCCAATTGAACAAATAAAACGTATTTTACCAAAAATTTTTACGGATAATTGGTTACAGTTAATGCTGGCATTCAGTAGATCTGGTTATGAGTATCAGAAGATGGTTGAAAAAATAAACGAAGTAAAGGACTATGATACTTTTCTTATTCTTACTCAGATTATTCTTAGCACTCGTAATAAAGAGGATTTTGCAGAATCTGAACGATTTTCAATATCCGATAGGCTTTTTTGTTTGGGAGATATAAGTGAAACAGGTATATTTGAAATAATTACCGATGTTACCAATCCCAAAAAAGAAGAATCACTAAAGATATTTTTGGCCACTCTTTCTAAAATTGTGGACATTGGAAAAGAACAGGAGGAAACATTTTTTGAAAAAACGGAACCGTTTTACTTACTTGATGTAGATATATTTACATTAGAGATTGATACAAAGAAACGTTCACATTTTAGAGAAGATATTCAAAATTTTGTAGCTTCATGCAAAAAACTTATAGAAAATATTCTTGAAAATTGCTGTGGTAATGAAATTGAGGCTAGAAGAATTTACGACACCTATATAAAAACTCTTCCTGATAGTCGGACTTGTTATAGGTTGAAACTTTATGCAATTACCCGTTGTCCAAACATTTTTAAGAAAGAAATAGAAGAAGCACTGTTTAGAGTGTTTAAAGTTGGAGAAAGATATTTTGAAATTAGTGGAGGAGCTGAATATGATCAAGGTTTAATAGCCGGCTTTGATGCTCTTGGAGATATTGTTCAACGTAAGTATATTGCAAATATAATTGAATACTACGGAGCTATCCTTGATGATAAAGATAAGGAAATTTGGAGAAGAAAAGCTGGTTTAAAAACATTAACTTATATTAAAAAATATTTAATTTCTACTGAAATCAGTAAAGCTGAACTTGTATTTGGAAAGATTCCAGATGATACAACTTTCAAACCTCATCCATCAATAGGAGAAATTTCAAGTGGATTTGTAACCCATAAATCACCATTTAATCCTGCAGATATAACTATTGACGAACTCATTGTACATCTAAAAACTGATTCAACTCCAAATGCTCTTAGTGAGCAATATAAGGGAGATGATTTTTTTAGTCCTCGTGGAGCTGAAGGTCTTGGCGATGCAATAAAGGAGGATTTTAAATTACGTAAAATTGAGTACATTTTGAATATTGATAAATTTTTTGATCGACAAACTATTGATCCTGTATATGTTTACGCCATCCTTAGACAATTTGAAGATATGCTTAGGGCAAAAGAAGTCTTTACAGATGAACAACATGTTCAAATAATTAATTTCTTTGATTTAATAAAAAAATCTGGAGAAGATGACGAATTTAAACCTCCACAAGAACGAACGTATTTGGCTGACTGGATTACGGTACACAAATCAATGGCAGATATTCTTCTTGAGATTCTTGCTGTAATAAAGGATTCGCAAGTATTCAAAGATAACCGAGGAAAAATTTTGCTTATAATCAAATATCTACTTTCAATAAAAAGTAGTCCTGATGTTGAAGATGATAAGAGAGAAACTAATGAACCCGCACATGTTGCTATTAATTCTGTACGAGGTCAGTCGTATCGAGCATTTGTTCAATTTACATATAACGAAGGAGATAAGACACTCTCAGAAGATGTTAAAGTTCTCTATGAGCATGTTCTGGATACAGATACTTCAAATGCCGTTAGGTTTACAATTGGTCAATTTCTAGCATCATTTTATTTTCGAGATATAACATTTATTAAGAGTCTTTTACCAAAAATTTTTCCTATAAATGAAGTTGGTAAAGAGAAACTATATTTTGCTACTTGGGAAGGATATCTATCAAGTTCTTTGTACAAAGAACTTTTTGATGAATTGAAAAGCTATTATGAATACGCAGTTAAAGTAAGTCCTGATACATATCCCGACAGAAAGTACCTAAAAGGTTTAGATGAAACTCTTGCAGTACATATGGCACTTGCTTACGTGCATTTTGATTTCAAAATTGGTGATACTTTGTTTGATTTATTTTGGAAAACTCCTAATGAGACCCGTCACTATGAATTTGTCTCATTTATTGGACGTACATGTATTACTCGTAGCCAAGTTGGCGATGATTGGTTTAAAGAGAATAAAGTAAAAAAGGAAAAAATTATTGAATTCTGGGATTGGATTATTTCTACTGATATTAAAATTGAATCAAAAGCTTTTTCTGGTTTTGGCTTTTGGATTAATCCAGACAAAGAAATTATTGATAATAAAATTGTTATCAATAATCTTTCTCAGACACTTGAAAAGTCTAAAGGAGAAACCGATTGGGATTACGGTCTGATAAAACGAATTAAGAGCTTTGCTGAAATTGACCCTATGAATACTTTAGAGGTTATTAAAAATTTTTTACTGTTCAACGATGAACTCAATTCCCATAGAGGTGTATCAGTGTATCGTGTAGATAATGAAATCAAGGAAGCTTTAGAGATTATTTACAATGATACTTCTTTAAAGAAAAAAGTGGAGGAATTAATAAATACTTTAATAGAAAAAGGGAGCAGTACTTTTTGGGGTTTAAAAGATGTTATTGATTAATAATCTTTAATGACTTAATTTAACTTAAATAAGTTTGATTTTAAACAATGAAGAAGCCTCAAAATGAGGCTTCTCGTGCTAGCACTTGAAGGTGAAACTGCCAATAATAGACATTGTTAGTTTTGCGCAGAACGCTGAAGATGTAGTTCTATACAGAACATTCAAAAAACGGCCACCAGGAACATATATTGATTTAGGTGCAGGACATCCAGTTTTTGGTTCAGTAACAAAAAATCTAGCAGATATGCTTTTGTGGAGAGGTGTAGAGGTTGAAGCAAATTCAGAGATGTCTATGCTTTTAAGTAAAAACCGACCAAACAGCCTTATTTTTAATGTTGCCGTGTCTGACAAAGATGACATTGAATTATTTACAGAAACACCCGATAACTGGGCAATGTCAGCACTATCATCTACTGCAAACAGGAATCAATTTATTGAAGAAAAAAACACGATAACAAAAAATATCAAAACTCAGACATTAAATAGCATCTTGACAGAGGCGAAAATTGATCAGAATTTTGAATTACTAAAAGTTGACATAGAGGGAGCTGAAGATAAAGTTTTTAAAAGTTTTGATTTTAAATATTGGAAACCTAAAGTAATAGTTACAGAAATAGTCACTCCACATGATTTTATAAGAATAGAAAAATTAGAAGACCTAATAACATCTCAAGGTTACACGCATTGCTTATTTGACGGAATTAATAGTTTTTTCGCTCGCTGTGAGGAGTTGGATTTAATTAAGTCTCTATCCATACCAGCGAATGTGCACGACAAATATATTCCATTTATTTGGTGGAACCTATTATCTGATGAATTCAAGAAAAATTACACAAACATCCTTGATAAATTAAATTCGACTATGTAATTAAAAGAACCGCCTTGCTATCAGCGGTTCTAATTGTTTTATTGGCTTAACGTTTCCACTCTACCTGCTTAATGATTGTATTGCTCAATCCTCACAACATGGGAAACCTTAGGATCTGAATCTTCAGAAAGAAGAAGTAACTCGCAGTTACCGAAATGAAACTGGGTCAGTGTTTCTCGCCAGTCAATATTATAATAAGCTGCGTAAAGCATTTTTCCAAAATCACCGTGAGTAGAAAGTAGAACTGATCCACTTGAATGTTCCTCCTGGATTTGCCTCAAAGCCCGATGAGCTCTCTCAAGCAATACAGGAAATGTTTCCGCGCCTGCTGGTGAAAGGAAATACGTAATTTTATCCGTTTTTATAATGTCAGGGGCACACAAACGTTCAATGTCACGAAGCGGCTTCCCTGTCATTATTCCAAAATCACGTTCGATAATAGAATCCAAAACCTTTGGTGATGCAACACCTAAAGCATCACAGACAATCTCGGCTGTTTTGTATGCTCTAGAAAGCGGAGAAGAATAAACGGCGTCAAAGACGAGCCCAGCATTATTAATTCCGCCGGCTAACTCATTTGCTTGTTTAACCCCGAGATCCGTTAATGGCCTATCCCTGTGACCATTAAGGATGCCCTCGGCGTTGTCCTCATTCTGACCATGTCGTGCAATGTAAATTTTTAGCATAATTTATTACTTTTCTTTCAACAAAGTACCCCAGAATACTTACGGAGTCAAAATTTTCAGTAAGTAAGTTTCCTTAACCTCACTAGCCACACTTTATGAAAGCCTTTTATTTATTATTCTAATTCTTGTAGTAAATTTTTAACATCAAGAGGTTCAGTTACCATTTCAACCTCGCCATCATTTTTTACCTTCCATTTTTCTTTAGGTCTGTCGACATAAAGCTCTACCCCATTACCGTCTGGGTCATTTAAATAAATTGCCTCAGAAACACCATGATCTGCATACCCAGTAAGTGGGTAAGAGTTATCTAAAAGTTTTTTTAATATTTTTGCTAGTTCTTTTCTAGTTGGATAAAGGATTGCAAAATGATACAAACCTGTGTAGCCTTTTGGTGCCTGTGTAGCTCCTTCACTAGCCCAGGTATTTAGACCAATATGATGATGATATCCTCCTGCAGAAAGAAACACAGCAGAATCCCCATACCTGGTTGTTATTTCAAAACCTAAAATATCCTTATAAAAAGCTAGAGATCGATTTAAATTAGATACTGTGAGATGAATATGCCCGATAGTTACCTCTGGATGAATAGTCATGCTTATATTATAGCAGGTACTCAAGAAATAAATGTTATGCTAGTTTTGTTAAATTTAATTACAAAAAATTTTTGTAATTTTTTAACGCGGATTACGGCATATGTTAAAAGTTGACCAATTATTATTAATTACTAGTTTAATTTAAAAAAAATATGAATAAAGTCACACATTTTGAAATTGTTGCTACTGACCCATTAAGGGCAATTGATTTCTACACAAAAGTTTTTGGTTGGGAGTTTAAAAAATGGGAAGAGAGTGAAACAGACTATTGGATGGTCATAACTACACCTCAAAATACCCCAGGGGCAATCAATGGAGGGCTTAGGAAGGAAATGGGTACGGACATAAAGGAAAAAACGAAAAGTGTTAATGGATTTGTAAATATCGTTGCGGTTGAATCTGTTACTGATATTTTAGAAAAAATAAAAGCAAACGGTGGTGAAATAATGCAACCAGCAATGGATATACCTAAAGTAGGTCAACTTGCCTATTGTCTAGATACAGAAGGAAACATGTTTGGAATAATAAAGCCAGAAATGGAAATGTAGGCTAGTTTTTTATATTCAAAAAGAAACCATAACACGGCCCCGTATCGCGCGAGCGATACGGGGCCGTATAAATACTTTTTTTCACATTTTTGATATGATAACAAAATCAAGAACATTTAAATCTACCAGGAGAGTCTTTTAACAAAAATACCTATGCTTAAAAAAATAAGATTAGACTTTCAAGCGATACTTAAAAATGACCCCGCCGTTCAAAACAAAATTGAAGCTATATTGTGCTACCCAGGATTTCATGCACTTACAATACACAGAATAAGCCACAGACTTTGGCAAAATAAAACACTTCGTCTTCCCGCTCGACTTCTCTCACAAATAAGTAGATTTTTTACAGGTGTTGAAATACATCCTGGAGCAACTATTGGTAATGGGGTGTTCATTGATCATGGTATGGGTATTGTTATAGGAGAAACGGCCCAAATCGAAGATAACGTTCAACTTTTTCACGGAGTCACATTAGGTGGTACAGGTAAAAATATTGGAAAAAGGCATCCAACCGTTCAATCAAACACAATAATAGGAGCAGGAGCAACATTACTTGGCCCAATCACCATTGGTTCAAATTCAAAAATTGGCGCAGGTGCCGTTGTATTAAGTGACATTCCAAAAAATTCAACGGTAGTTGGAATACCTCCTACTCAAAGAATTATAACAACATAAAATTATGAATGACTCTACACTAAAAAACCAAGCTGATTTGTCACTAGAAAAAGCAAAAGAGGTTATTTTACAACACATTCCAAAAGAAGAAATTTTGTCTATTTATGTAAAAGGAAGTTATGTTCAAAATGAACTTCAACCTGAAAGTGATGTTGATGTGGTGGTTATTCTGAAAGACGAAAAGTACCTTCCTGAAATTTATGAGTTAACAAACAAATTTGGAAAGGATATTGTCCCAAATTTTCAGATAGTTGCTTATACCTTGAAAGAATTGCAGACGGGTGAAAAAGCCAGTAACCGAATAAAAAACACAACCCCGGTAAGTCTATTTGTAAAACACATGAGTCAATTGCCTTTACTTTATGGATCTAAACCAGATGGACAACTTTTTACACGTACTGATAAAAAAGACTTAACATCTCACATTTCAGTTTTCAACAATCGATTTTTTCCTGATTTTTATAATGGCAAATTTAAATTTAATGAGCTAGTCAAACAAGTACTCTGGCTTACCGAAAGAGAGCAAAGGACATTAGGCAACACACCAGAATACTCATGGCAAAAACTAACTGAATCCATAGAAGACAAAAACCATATAGTCCATGACGCACTCAAACTAAGAAGACAGAAAGATATTTCAAAAACCGAGCAAGATGTTTTTTTAAATAAACTAAAGGATTATATTAGCTTACTTGAAGAAAAATATAAATAAAATTTAGCGTTTCAATCTTTTTTTAAAAACCAATAAAAAATCGCGCACGGATAAGCCCTGTGCGCGATTTTGTGTAGTTACCAAAATAAAAATTAGGCACCTACATTTTTGTTAAACCACCTTTTTCATAAACTCCCAGAAAAGTGGCCAGCTTTTGGCAACGCAATCTGGATTTTCATAGGACAAGGTTTCTCGCTTAATTGCTGCCTTCATTGCAATTGCCTGAACAACGCGGTGATCTTTTGATTTGATTGGGCGACCACATCTCATATCATTGATGGTATTTTCCATTTCAATGATCCGACTACTTTCGTGTTCAACAAGACTTGGCCAACGACTCAGACCTTCCTCTCCAGTGATGAGATTGAAAGCACGAGCGAAGCAATAATCTTCAGCTTGTTGTGGAACAAAAGTCATGCTTTTACCATCAAGATGATCCATGAAAGCTCTTGCTTGTTCTTGGATCGTATCGTCAGGTCTTGGTTTCCACACCTTGCTTGCGGCATAGCATTCACGCCAGTACCAAACAGCTTCATACGTCAGGGCCAATTTGAATGGAGGATTTTTGATCCTCGCCTCAAGGTTGCCACAAAGCACTGCCGCCGAGGCCCACTGTGAAGTTTTACCATCAAGGGTAAGGAGTTTCTCGATGGAATAATTGATGATCTCTGGATCACGGGTAATCTTTCTGTCCATCAACGTCCCTTGAAGCACAAATTCCTTTCCAAGATTCCTTACCCAAGAAAGAAACTGTAAAAACCTGAAGAGAGTTGCTGACTCCCCGACGTCAATTTTCTCAAACGTGTTCCATGTCTTTAAGGCACGCTGAAGGGCAACGAGATCTTTTGATAAATTTGGTTCTTTTTCCAAAAAATTTATCGTTGTATCCTGACCATGTCTCAGATCGAGAACACCCATTCGTATTACCCAAGATTTATCCAAGGGTAAAAGTGGAACAATTAACTTTATATCCATATCAAATATATCTTTTGTCACTATAGGTTTTCATGACCTTTTTGTAAAGAGCTCAAATTTAATGAATTTGACACAACCGTATAAATATTCTAAAATCCAGAAAGTAATAAAGTCAGAAGTGCTTATAGCTCTTCCCCTTCAATCAAAAACTAGCTAGAAAATGAAACCCACTGCATTAGAAATAATCGTCGTGATTGCCATTATTGCAATATACGCAACCTATGCGATACACAATGAAAAAAGGCAAAACTCTTCAAAAACCAAAAAGTACGTAGGAGGTCCATTCGACCTTCACCGTTTCAATGCTCTATTCACAGGAGCAAACAAAACACTGATGGGAGGAAACGTCGAGGCATTAAGATTCGGTATCAATCAACTCATCGATACCCTATCTTGCGCGGGGGACTTCGCGGATGACATTATCCCAGCTATCCACTACCTACGTGGTGGCTTGGACAAATACGAGCGCGCTGATACCCGTGGACCATGGAACCGTGACCTTAGCGGTTACGGATTAAGTTCTTGGCAAAACGACCTCTATGGCCGCGATGAGGCCTTACGTTTGGCATGGCCCCACATCGAAAAAATCAACAATCAACTAAAAACTCAAGGCTTGGGATTTAAATACTAAAACCCGCACGAACAGTCTATTGAAAGACTCGTCGCAGCGGGTTTTTCTTTTATATGAAATAAAATTGATAAATTATTAATCTTCCTGATCGTTCAACTTAACTGCAGCCTCTGGAGTTGAGACTGTTTTTCCCATCAAAAACAATTTAATGACAGCAAAAGCAATTAACCAATAAACCATCATTGCAAGTAGAGTTGTCCATTCAAAAACACTTCCCTCAAGCTGAGTAATACTAAATACATTAAGAAATGGAGATGCAAAAATATGAGTAACACCGTAAATAAAACTAGTAAAACCTGCGGTGGAATTTGCACCCAACAACTTCAAAGCAAACCTGAAAGCGAGCATTGCCTCGACAAGTCCCAAAATGTACCAAACAACTTGAGTACCTCGATAAAGTGGTTTTGTACTTGGAGAATTATATGAATCCATATTTTTTATTTTAAATAATTATTCTACTAAATTGACGCCACACTATAGTTGGTTGAATAATGACCCTCAACAGAATTAAGAGGTATAGCCGTCTCAACTACGACATCCGCTTGGTATCCGGCAGTTCCTGCGTCAGTATCATAGATCATATTTAAGAATGGAGTTGAATATGTATTCGCTGCTGTAAGCAAAACAGTGACACCAGCATTATCAGCCTGTGCTGAGGAAATTCGAAGATTGTTTGCAACTGGAAGAGTGCTTGTACCGTTTGTATTTGTCCAATCAGAAAAATTCATTGATAACCTTTTTTCATTAGATGGAACAGTAATATGAAAAACGTATCTCCACCCATTAGCAAATGTTCCATCTGCTAAAGCTGTATTTTTTGTCACATCAATTGAGGATACTTCAAGAGAACCATTCTGATCATTATTTGTTGTAGTAACTGGATTTGAATCAAGTGTGACTTGTGTTTGTGCAAGGGCCTTACCATTCAACACAGCCCCTGTCTCCAAAATAACCTGTTTTGCGGTTAGGATTGTTCCATTAAATGTTGAGTAAGTGCCGAGAGTTGCCCCTGTTGTACCTCCAACCTGCCAAAAAACATTTGAAGCTTTAGCACCACCTGAGAGAATAACTTTAATTCCAGAAGGTAGACTTCCAGCAGACGCAATATCAAGATTGCCAGCGATTTGAAATATCCAAACATCATTTACGCCTCCTGAAAGAGTAACGCTAGTCGGAATTGTCACATCAGTTCCCCATTTGTATAATCCTGGAGCAAGAGTCATTCCACCGATGTTGCCAGCACCAAGTTCTGTCACTGTTGGATTTGTTCGGCCCGCAAGATTATTATAATCAGTCACCATATCTCCAACTGCATTATCTACTAATGTTTTATTTGAAAGTGGTGGATTTCCGTTGAAACATGTTGGATCTCCGCTACCAACATATGCCGCATCAACACCGTATATTTTTCCAGTTATTTCTGAACAAAAAACACCTATTGCCGCAGAAGTAATTGCACTAGAGCCGATATTCCCTAATATTTTTGAACTGTGACTTCCGGTATCTGTAATCCCCGTTTGTGAAAGTATTGTAAAATTTGCTGCTGACAAAAGATTGACCGGTGAAGGGCTATTCATAGAGACACTATTTACATTACTAACAGCGGCAAAAGCAGGAGAAATAACACTCCCCATTCCCCCTACAAAAAGAGCGCTCATTGCAAGGCCAGACAGAAGCTTGTTTAACGCCTCTTTTTTAATTTCTATTTTCATTTTATTTATGTTTAATAATTAATAAATTTATATACCTACAAAGGCTGCCGTCGGAGTACCCCTTACATTACAATGACATGGTTGTATTAAGAGTTGGCATGGTGTACAGTTACTGCACTTAGAAAAAACTATCCCAAAGCTTATTTTGTGATAATTTTAACTCTCTAACGAAACAAACTGTATGAAAATAAAGGATGAAAAAGACGTTGCTAAACGAATCGGTACTGATTTTTTTGAGAAATCATGGGAACAAAGTTGGACATATATTAAAACCGTAGTGGATGTGGTTAGAGAGCCAATGCTAATTCTTGATAAGGATTTTTGTGTTTTGGCGGCAAACGAACCTTTCTACAAAACATTTCAAGTTACACCAGAAGACACAATAAATCATTTACTATATGGACTTGGAAATGGCCAGTGGAATATTCCAGAATTGAAAAAATTTCTAAAAGATATTTTACCTAAAAAAACCTTCTTTAAAGGCTTTGAGGTTGCACATGATTTTCCACTAATAGGCAGAAAAGTCATGATCATAAACGCGCGACAACTTCATTATAAGGAAGATACATCTTTTCCACCTATCATTCTTCTTGCAATGGAAGACGTAACTGAAATGATTGCTGTTGCTGAAAGAATGGCTGGACATGTAAACAAGTTTGAAGAAAAAATCATAGAACAGACAACAAAAATGGCAAACGATATCGGAAAATTACAGAAAGAAATGGTGGTAGTTTTACAAAACAAATAGAGACAATAAATGTGCCACATATGCACGCCCATTACCAAACAAAATTGACTTTTCTAGTTAAGTGTCTATTCTGATAGACAGAATCTAGAATTCATATGACAAGAAGAGTTGAGGGTAAAATCGAAATAACTGCCGTACCTGACGGAGAGGCTCCGTTAGAAATACGTGAACAATGGGTTGGGCTTATCTTACCCGTTGTGGCAATAACAGAAAGTATTGGTATGGGTGTTGTGACCAAATCTGACACAGACAGCAACCCGGCATACATGGTGCTTCAGGAGTATGCAATCTCCGCTTTATCAAAAAAATCAGATAAAGCTGCAAGATGGTGGAAGAAACACGGATTTCCACAACAAGGAGAATATTTTGGTTTCAAGGTCTCCCAAACTAAGGTGATTGGAATCCTCAAAGAAGAGGCCTCTAGACATTTTATTGGACAACTTGAAGTTGGGTCAGGAGCAGAGGATCACCCATCAAATGGATGACTCCTAAATACACAAAAAAATTAACAGCCCTAAGATAATATCAACGGGCTGTTTTATTTATAAAAAATATACAATTCAATTTTTTAACAAAAATGGACATTTTGGTATTTATATTGTAATGTAATTTTAGATATTTAGGAATTAAAGTCCTGAAACAAAAGGAAAGCAAAAATGAACATAGACACGGGAGTCCCCGGACCAGCCCATAAAATGGCTGAAGAAAATGTTGCCGTCCCAACAATAGTCAGTCGAGAGATAGATTTCCAAGGAAGAAAAATATCCTCAGTCTGGATCCAATGGTTTGGAGCCTCAGACTCCAAACCAAACCACATACCCGAAGGAGCCCAGTTTTTCTTCGACACGGAGCATGACGAGAATCATTGCATGTGGATGAAGGACATCGGTTCTTTTCAAGTCGTCTTCATTGGTCAGATTAAGGATTGGCCCAAAACCGAGGCTATCGATCGGCTGATCGAAATTACCAAAGGATCATTCTCCACTACCATTGTTTGGATGATGTCTCCAGTGATTACACCTACAGGAAGACCTGCATCGCCCATGATAAAAATCTCCGTTCTTGGTGATCCAATTTGTGACATCATTGAGCCAAAATTTTATTGTGACTTGACGATCATCGAGAAGGTCATGAAGGCTATTAGCCAGAAGAGAGATTTGCTCGAAAGACTGATCCAAAACCCTGAAGAAGCTCTTCCTCCAGAGGAAATCCCATGGACCGACAAATGGGAAAAATGCAACACCTGCGAACCCCTTAGCAAAAGTTACAGTGAAAAACCAGGGGTACCTAAGGGTGGCCATATTAATGATTTTTCTCACACCTGTAAGGATTGCGGGAGAAGGTGGTGGCAATCTAACGACCATTACCACCTTTGGCAACATGTTAAAAATCCAATCGAATGGGAATCCATTCGCCGCCAGCAGATACTAAAGGATGCTGGACTTAGTTACCCAGAAAACTAGTACCCAATAATGACAAAAAAAATAAGCCCTTCATCTTAACCTAAACAGGTGCGATGTTGGGCTTTTATTTTTGTGTAAACAAGTTTTTCTATTTAAAAATCATGAAGATAGAAAAAGAAAATCCTACTATTATGAAAACTATCATTACTGCATTTGCCGCTGCTTCATTTTTAACAATTCCCTTCTTAATAAGCCAATTTGCGAATACTGAATCACTTTGATTTTGGTTGTTGTTGAAATCCATTTTAGATATTAATAAATAATAATTTATAAAGTAAAACTGAAAACTATATTATAACTATGTTAATAATTATAGCACTATTTACTAATTGAACATATCCACAACCATGAGCAACGTCAACTACAAGAACAATAAGTCCCTATCAAAGTCATCGTAATCTGTACCAACCTTCCTATTTTTCATGGCTTGCTGCGTAGAGGCTAAATATAACACTTTTTTACCGAATTTATGTTCCAAAGAATCAATTTGATTGTGAATCGATTCAAATTTATTGACGCTTTCAACACCCCCAAACAAGTCCCCTTGTGAGACATAGTTGGGCATAAGATCCTGCAGGGTTATTCCGGTTGTGCGATACAAAACGCCTCTGGAGTATATTTCATCAAACTTTTCTATAACCAAAGATACTATAGTTTCTGGGGCATTCGTGGGAGATGAAAGTGTAATACTCGCTGTTGTAAATTTGAAATCCTTAGTTTTAAGAAAAATTGAAACCTTCTTTGGAATAAGCTTGTAATGTCGTGCCTTAGAACATGCATCCTCAATATTTTTTGAAAACTCTGAAAGAAGAAATTCCCTACTATTTGTATTTGGGTGAAATGATCTAGTTTTTTGTATTGAAGAATAAACAGTTTTTGTTTTAGGATCTATCTCCAAAACCCTAACCCCGTTTAATTCTTGCCAAATAGACTCATAAGGTTTTGAAAGATTATTTTTTATCCATTCGAGACTTTTATTTGCAAAGTCTCCAGCTGTTTGGATATTTTTTGTTTTTAAAAAAATTGAAGCTTTGGGTCCGATACCCCAGATTTTCGCAATTGGAGTTTTTGCGAGAAAATCTGGGGCGTTCCCAACCTCAATCACAGTCAGACCATTTGGTTTGACCCATTTAGACGCAACCTTTGCAAGAACTTTTGTTGGGGCAATACCGACAGATACAGATAAACCAAGTTCTTCATTCACCTCCCGCTTAATTCTCTCTACAATTTGTTTATATGTCATTTTTAATGGCAAATCAAAACCAGTGAGATCAGCAAAACATTCATCAATACTATATTCCTCAACATCATCTACATACCTACGTACAATATCAAACATCATAGTCGAATAACGCGCATAAGATTTATAATCTCCAGGAAGAACCAAAACATTTGGGAAATCTCTATTTACTTTATATATAGGCATTCCTCTTATAATACCGAGGGCCTTGGCTTCATAAGACAAAGCTGAAACAATACCTCTTTCTTCTCCAGTAACAACAGGTAAACCTTTCATACTCGGGTTTTTAGCAATCTCCACCCCAACAAAAAAAGCATCTCCGTCCATGTGAAAAATAACCTTGGTTTTGAGATTATTATTTTTCTTATCATTTAAAATACTATTTTGAAAAACCTTATCCATTAACTGTATTATATATGAACAATCGTTCACTGAGTAGCAGAACACTCTAGCAACTTACCCCTTAACCTAATAATTCCTAAGTGCGTCTATTATGCTTACCTTTTCGCCCATATAAAAAATAATTAAATTTCCTTTTTGATATAAATTGACAGCCTTTTTCCAGGCTCCACTACGAGTTTTTGAACTGTTATGAAACGCCAAAATATCTGCCACCAATGCAGAATTATCTGAATACTCAAAAACCTCAAAGCTATCGTTATTCATAGTTATAATAGTACCCTGTGCTGAAAATTGATCTCTCGTTACGATCTTGCCAACTATTGGATTGAATTTTTCATCAGTAAGTTTTTTAACCAAAATTTCTGTTGCTGAGCCTGAGTTCAGAGAACCAAGGGTTGCTGTAAAAGTGTGCACCTTATTAGCGCTGCCTATATTATCCGCAGAAGCCCTTACAACTGAAAAAAAAGAGAAATTATGAAAAGGATCAGAACGTAAAGCAAAGAATAAAGAAACACAAAACCAAACTACTGCTAGCCAGAGTATTGGATAAAATTTAAAGCTTTCCTTTTGATGATATTGAGTATTTGCATATTTCACATTCTATAGACCGTTTGATAAAGTAAAATGTTACAAAATGTTTCAAAAAACTATCCACACTAGACAAAATGATATTTTTGTGATAGTCTTCTGTCCAGATAGAACTGTCAAAATTTGGACAGAAAGGAATTCAATAAATGGAAAGAAACCCTAAAGAAGTACTTGTACTTCAAGTTGGAGAAGGAGTTACCTCCTTCTGCGCCGTTGCTCGAACGACCACCAAGCTAAGACAAAACGTAGACTTCACGACCTTTGGCACAGCAAGCTATATCGAAGATGAAGTCTTTGAAAATAAGCCTCAAATGCTTATTACGGGAGTCATCTCCCTCGACCGTGTTGATAACGGTGAGGTTGAAAGACTCGTAACAATGCTACGAGAAAAAAATCCTCAATTGGTAGTGGTGACCTATTCGTCACTATCAATCCCTGGATCGTGTTTCGACTTACAAATTACAAAAAACTTCGAAATTGGCGGTTTTCTCAGAGTGTCTCATGCGATCGAAAGATTTCGCAACGGATCACTTCGGAGACCCCAGCCACAGAGCATCACACCCTGAGACTACTCAGAGTCAAAACAAGCCGCCGCCTTATTTGCGGGAATCAAATGATTCCTTGCAGATGAGGCGGCTTTTATATTAAATCGACTAATTTTATATTAGATCACCCAGTAATGGCACAACTTCAGACTTTGAGCTTGTATCATAATTCATTCTGCGCGCCCTCTCTATTTCATCTTTTAATTTTTTATTTTCCTTAGTTAGCTCTGCAACTTCCATAATATTTTTTACCGCTCCAGGAATTGACAGGAAACACGTAATTAAAATGCCGGTTAAAACTGCTAATGAAATAAGCACTGAGAGTGATGTTGTCATATGCCAAAACATAAAAGTTACAGTTACCGAAAATACATTTTGTAATGCAAAAATGACTGACAATGCCCCAATAACAAGACCGAGTATGAGTGATAAAAATATCATAATAAATAAGGTTAAGATTTGCTTACATACTGAGCCGTGTAGGGGCCATTATAATTACAGAAGTCTACATCCTCTAAATAATTTGACTTATGCTTATTAGATTGTATTGTGTCAATAGAAATTTAAAGCGAGGAAAAATTTATAATGATAAATGTTCTCTTGATTGAAGACGATCTTGGACAACTTCGAGAATGGGTCGAGAGTCTGGACGGTTTTGAAATAAATATCGAAACTGCAACAAGTATAAGCCAAGCCGAAACTGAATTTCCTAAAAAGAAATGGGCCTTGGTTGTTGTCGATGGCTGCATTGGCGGAGATGATTTCAACAGTCCTCCCTTAATCTCGAAGATGCGAGAAACATATTCTGGGCCAATGATTGCCACATCAAAAAGTTCTGATTTATGTGAAGCAATGGTAAATGCAGGGTGTGACTACAGAGTTGAAAAGAAATGCTTTGTACCGGCAAACATTGTCCACATCCTTAAACTGAGACTTCCCAATTAACCCAAATGAGTTGTGTGATTCACCATCATATAATCTATGCACAAGGCGCCCAAAATAAACGGGCGCCTTTTTGTTTAATTAAATTTTTTATACAAAAATTATCTTTTATACGCTATAATTTACCAATCATATGCCTAACCTACTAAATGAAATTATTCACTTATTAGCTGTAAACAAATATTTTCTACTTTTTGTTGGTGTTTTTGTCGAAGGGCCAACGTCCACAACTACTGGTGCCTTTGCGGCATCTCTAGGGTACATGAATATTTATATAGTTTTTGTTATAACTTTTTTTGGAAACTTTTTGGCAGACATTATGTATTATTTTATTGGATATTTTAGCCGAGAAATTATCATAGAAAAATATAAGAAGAAATGGAAACTAGATCAAAACAAACTAAATCTTATAGAAAAAATATCAAGTGAAAGTGGTTGGAAAGCTGTAATGACATCGAAGTTTATTCCCTTTTTTGCCATACCAACACTTACAATTACGGGTGCAATTAGAACAAGTTTTAAAAAATTTGTTCAATGGATAATCATTGCAACTGTACTAAATTCCCTATTATTTACGCTAGTTGGATATTTCTTTGGAAAAAGTTATTTATATTTTCATGATATTCTGGCACCATTTATTGATGAAATATCTTTAATTTTTTTACTTATTTTTATTGTCATTCTTTTCATTTTTAAAAAGGTGTTAAGTTTCTTCTTGAGCAAAATACAAGAAGACAAACTGTAGAAATATCCTTATTGATTGAGCATACTGGGTAATTTATTGGACTTTGAGATAAATTGTATTAGATATACAATCATGCTATAAAACATGTACTTAAAAATTAACTAACTCACAAAAAAATGGACCACAACAACACGACAACCGCCTTTGATTTATCAGGTAAAAAAATAGTAAAAAATCTAGGAATTGTTAAAGGTATAATTGTCCGATCAAGATCAATCGTTGGAACACTTGGAGGTTCTTTACAAACAATATTTGGAGGCAACATCACTCTTTTCACAGAACTATGTGAAAAAACACGTGAAGAGGCCTTTGACCTTATGATCAAACACGCCGAGGAAAAAGGAGCAAATGCAATTATAGGTGTCAGATACGACACAACTGAACTTATGCAAGGTGTAACTGAAGTACTATGCTATGGCACTGCTGTTATAGTGGAATAAAGAGTACAATATAAACATGAACAAAAAAGCCACCGGCACAAGTATATTGATTTTAGTATTAGTAGTATTGTGTATTTATTTATTTTTAATTCAAAAAAACAAAGAAAATAACACTTCGCTAATATCCACAAACAACACATCAACTACTACACTTCAAACAGCTTTCGATGGAAAAAATTCTTCTTTCAAAATAGATGATGTTTCTGTTACTTTAAAAAATGGTGAATCATCTGTTGAAATTGCCCCTGGATCTGCATCAAAAGTTACAACTAAATATTTTGGAAACGAAGCAACAGGAGACTTAAATGGTGACGGACTACCCGATACAGCTTTTCTTGTCACACAAGAAGGTGGTGGAAGCGGAGTATCCTATTACGTGGTGGTTGCCCTTAAGACCTCAGATGGATACAAAACAACAAATGCCTTTTTAATTGGAGATCGCATCGCACCCCAATCAACAGAAATCAATTCTAGTGCCATGGAACTACACGTAAATTATGCTGACAGAAAAGCCAATGAACCAATGACAACCCAACCATCAGTTGGATCTGTTAAAATCCTAAAGGTCACACCAGACGGAAAACTTGCAGGCATTATGTTGTAAGCCATGGCTGCGAGATAAACTTAAAATCTTCACAAACTAGAACAAAATTATCGGCACATCAAACAAGCTCCGCACACTCCCGCGATCTAGCTATCTATAGATAGCTATCAAAATAGATAGCATGACAGGTATATCCTCCTTTATTTTTCTGTAGATAATCTTGATGATATTCCTCAGCCTTATAAAATTTTACTAATGGTTCCAATGTGGTAACAACTGGTCCTGACCAGCGCTTAGAACTATTTACTATTTCAATAAATTTTTCTGCCTCTTTCTTTTCCTCGTCATTTCCATAGAAAATTGCAGAACGATATGACGTACCTATATCGTTTCCTTGTTGATTCAATGTGGTTGGGTTATGTATCTGAAAAAAGAAATCTAAAAGATTTTTATAGGAGGTTTTTTCTGTGTCATATTCAATTTGAACGGCTTCTGCATGACCATCATGATTTTCATATGTTGGATTTTGAGTATGGCCTCCAGTATAGCCAACCTCAGTGTTAACAA
The DNA here is from genome assembly GCA_903854195.1 of uncultured bacterium. GTDB lineage: Bacteria > Patescibacteriota > Minisyncoccia > Phycocordibacterales > CAINVO01 > CAINVO01. The sequence continues at coordinate 18,643 of CAINVO010000028.1, forward strand.
CTCCAGGCTGTGATCTAATTAAATCCTCCAATCCCCAAAAACAACCCCCAGCTAATACTATTTTTTTAGTCATTTTTTTGATTAAGTTTATTATATTTTTAATTTGAATCCTCAAAATCTTCAAAACAAACTGAATTCATACAATATCGCTTTCCTGTTTTTGTTGGTCCGTCTTCAAAAAGATGTCCGAGATGAGAGTTACATTTGGCACAAACAGTTTCTACCCTACTCATATCATGAGAATTATCCTCTATATTCTTTACGGCCCCAGGCAAGGCATCGTCAAAACTTGGCCAACCCGTACCAGATTCAAACTTTGCACTAGCGGAAAAAAGTGCATTTCCACAGGCAGCACATCTATAGAAACCATCCTTATCTGGGTGAATCAATTTTCCAGAAAATGGAGCTTCAGTACCCTTTTGTCTCAACACTTGGTACTGCTCAGACGTAAGGTTTTTTTTGAAATCATCCTCATTTTGCAATATATTGTTGTTTGTATTCATATATAAATTATACTATTTAGATTTATAATACACTTATCTGATATAATACAACAATGCTTTATAAAGATTTCCTAAAAATTGAACGAGAATGCCCTTTTTGTGAAAAAACCAATAGAATTATTAAAGAGGAAGATAATGCGTTTCTAACTTACTCCTTGGCTCCGTACCACAAACACCACCTACTTGTAGTCCCTACTCGCCATACTGAGTTCTTTGAAGACCTAAACGATGATGAAACAAAATCAATTGAAAAACTCTTACATTTTGGAGTAAAAATACTTAAATCACTTGGTTACAAAGATTACACTATTCTGGTTAGAAATGGCGAAAACTTGGGTAAAAGTGTCCGACATTTACACTACCACATTGTTCCAGTTGCCCTTATTGGTGATGTTGATCACAAAGGTTACGAACGGGAAATCATGACTGAAAAAGAAATAGAAATTCTAATGAATGAGTTTAAAGTTGCAGAAGAAAAAATTTAGAAGGTGTTTTGTAATTTTATCAATTTTTACCCTTTAATAATGACCTCTATCGACCAATTGACTTTAGTAAATTAATGTTATAAGTTGATAAAAGTCCCCGCTTGTTCCAAGGTACAGCTTTCGTTCTTTTGAAAAATTTCGATGAACGCGTTCATACGTTCAGTCGTTACTGATAAGATTTTACTGCTTTGTGAAGCTTGTCAGAGTGGCCTTTTGCCGGGCCAAATATGATGCCAATATCTCAGTGTCGGTTTGTTTGGCTAGATGTTGGTTAAACTCACCTTGAAGTGACTTTGCGGCTCACCTAAAGGAATGCAATCATAATATGAACAGCCCTCGTAGAAATACGAGGGCTCTTTTTTTATATACTTTTTATCTACCCACCATACACATAATTAATGCTCAGCATATCCCTCACACTCCTAACGTCCTTAAAACTCTCCTATCATTTTTATTTCTGTTTCTAAAATATAACCAGTTTTATTTTTAACTTCCTCTTGTATCATTTTTATTAATTTTAAAACATCCTCTGCCAGGCCACCTCCCAAATTTACTATGAAGTTTGCATGCTTATCAGAAACTTGAACATTTCCAATGCGAAAACCTTTTAAACCAACATTTTCTATAAGCCTCCCAGCACCAACTCCCTCAATCTTTTTAAAAACTGACCCGCACGACGGATACGATTCAAGTGAAGGATGTCTTTCAGATCTCCATTTTAAGTTTTCTTTTCTTTGAAAAATTATTTCTTCTTTATCCTTTGGCACAAGTAAAAAAATAACCTCAGTAGCAATAATTTCTCTATTATGAAAAATACTCTGATCATATCCAAAATTAAAAAAATCTTTTTCAACAGATATCAAACTATTTTGTTCATCTAGAACTTTTGCTGATACAACTATTTCTGAAATATATTTTGTACTTTTTCTATCTGGAGACAAAAAATGAAGATTTTGCCACATAGCCCCACCAACAGTACTTGGAATACCAGCAAAATGTTCTAGGCCAGAAAGGCCTCTTTCCTCAGCTTGTATTATTAAATCCGAAATCAAGGCTCCGCTTTCAACAATCAGCTGGTGATTACCGCCATTGTTTTTAAAATAAAATTTTTTTGATTCATTTTTAATCACTAACCCCCTGTATCCTTTATCACCTATCAGAACATTTGCACCTGTACCTAACACAAAATAACTAATACCCTCTTTTCGAGCATTAATTACTGCATTTACAAGCTCTTCCTGATTTTGAACTGCAACAAAATAATCTGCCGGGCCTCCAATTTTATATGTAGTATACGGTGCAAGAATTTCAGACTTTTTCAAATTCTTAATATCATTAAGCATAATCAAATTTTATCATTTTTTCATACTGAAAAATATTTTGACAGCTAACTATAAAAGTGTTAAACATAATTCAGACAATCCCATAAAGCGACACAAATAAACAAGGAAAGGATCTAAATGAATAAAAGAAAACAAAAGACCAAGCCTGCTATTTTGGGTCTTTTTCACAAAGATCCACCCTGCGGGCAAAAACTCACTAGTGATGGTTTCTGCACTGTTTGTCGACACTTTCCAGATAAGGAAAATGTAACTTCCAAACTTTTTTGTTGGAAATGTGAATCTGAAATAAAAGGAGGAAATGTTTGTACGAAATGCAACACTATCCAAGAATTGGTTTCCACTAAATAAACAAGCACACGCTCGAGTGACCATCACTCAGAAAATTCAGTACCTAGTAAATTAAACAAGAAAAGCAAAACACTCTTAAATCCGAAGTAGGTGGCCCAAAAGGCTTACCACTTCGGATTTTTAATTACGGCCTAATTTCAGTTTAATTGCAGTGCCAGGATGATTCAAAATACACAAAAAAATACAAAACAAAACACCCCAAAAAGGGTGCTCTGTTTTGTGTTCTTAACTATTTACAGAAGGTGCAGAAACTGAGCAAGCTTTACAATTTGACTTGTGAGCAAATATTTCATAGACAGCTGCAACCCCCACTAGAATATAAATGATTCTGGATACAATATTATCCTGTGAACCGAAAAAGATAGCGCCGATATCAGTTCCCCAAATACCAACGATAAGCCAATTTAAACCACCAACAATAAGAAGGATGGCTGAAATTATATGTAATGATTTCATTTTTAAGTTTTACTTAAAACAATATTAAATCGACCTACATATAATTATGCTCTTACAACCTCGATGTTACTAGGATGTTATCCCCCGTATTATTTTATGACTAAAACTTATCGTGTTGCGGATATACTACTAGTCCCAATTTCTGACTTTGCACTAACAGTTAACCTTCCATTTGCATCCTGAACTATACTATATTTGGTGTCATACTCGTTTGAATTTGTATAATGTGCACCAGTAGTATTTGGGTCAAATGGTAATGATGAAATATAAGTTGGAACCAAACAGGATCCAATATCTAGACCACCTGTCCCGTTGTCACTCTTAATTATTGTTTCTGTACTTGGAAAAACTATATTTTTTTCACCACACAAGAATATGCCCTTATTTTCAGAAATATTTTGTCCGATTGCATTTAATATAGTTGCTACATTCGCAGTACGTTCCGAGTCTCTAGCAAGTTTGAATTGTCTAGAAGGATTTATTGCAACAAGAACAACCGTTGCTAATATTGCCATAATCCCGATTACAACCAACAACTCAATCAAGGTAAAACCTTGCCTACTACTACAATCTCCAACTTCTTTTTCTTTGAACATTAAATTTTGTTATTTAATTTTTAATGTACACATAATTACATACACTAAACATATTTCTTTCAAAAAAATATAAATAAACAATGACGGACTAAAATCAAAAAACTACATATGTACAGTATCCAAAGTAGTTTTTAATACTTTTATCGAGGAGGTTCCAAGATAAATATTTGCAGTCATTTTTGTATAAAAATATTTTGAATGACTCCCCAATGTAATATCAACATTACCTTTATACAAACCACTTGATCCATAGTATGGAGAACTATGAGAAATTACGCACTGTGGCCAACTTATTAAAAATGGATCCTCAGCCAATGCAAGCAACGTAAGGGTAAGACAGCTGTATGTAAATGCTTGGCTTTGCAATCTATCAATCTCCTTTATCTGAAGCATTCTAGCTTGGTACAAACCTTCTGAAGCCATACAAACATAAGCAAGCATCACAAAACCCACAACAACAACTGAAATAAGTGATGCAAAGCCCTTACAGGATTTATTAAAAATCTTCTTGTTCACCAAACAATCCTTACACAACAAAGATAAATTAACTCCAAATCAAAAGTGGAGAGGAGATGAAAGATAAATAACAAAAAAACAATTTACTCCTTATCTATTATTTATCTACCTGAGCTTTATGTCTTAATACCCTAGAGATTACAAAGAAAATTATAATAACAAAAAATACAAAACCTATACGGGTTGAGATCTTTTCAATATAGGCCAAATTATAGCCAAACAAATAGCCTAGAGTTAAATAAAGGGAGGACCAAACAATTGCACCCAAAATATTCCATATGCAAAATTGCACAAATGGCATTTTAACTATTCCTGCAATTAGTGGAACTATGGACCTAATAGGAGAAAGAAACCTCCCAAGAAAAACGCTTTTTCCACCATGCTTTGAAAAAAACTTTTTTCCCCTCTCAAGGTGACTGACTTTTAGAATTTTATTTTCTTCATGAAATAAATGTGTACCTTTTGTTCCCAAATAAAAACCAACAAAATCACCACTAACAGCACCTATTGTTGCTGCCAATATTAGATATGGAATATCCACATAACCCTGAGACGATACAAAACCAAAAAATAGCAGAATCGTAACTCCAGGAGTAAAGAGCCCCACGAGAGGAAGTGCCTCAATAAAAGATATAACTCCAATCACAAGATAGCCCCATGGACCTATATTATCAATGAAGGGTAAGAAAGAATGTAGGAAATGTAGAGATATCTTGTGAAAATGCATTTGTGCCGTTATTTTAGCACAAATTTACTTATTTTTGACTTGGTGCGCCGGCCGGGGTATTTCTTATTTGGACCATAGTTGCAGTAACACTACCATCAGTATTTGTAGTTCCATTTACTATTACGTTTTCACCTGCAACAAGATCAGTTGTGGTGCCAGTTGTTGATTTAAGAATACTTGCTGATCCAGGTAAAATAACCACTTTTGAACCACCAGCTCTCATGTCAACAGTCATAGTGTTTCCATTTATACTTAGGACACTTCCAGATACCATTCCTCCACCAGCACCGCCCCTAGCCCCACCTGTACGGCCTCCGGCGCCACCAAAACCTCCCTGTCCTGCCTGACCAAATTGACCACCAGCTGGAATTTTAGATGTTTGATAAGCTACTCCACCATAAAATGAAAGTGCAATTATTACAATCAGACCTACTGCTAAAATTATTTTATGTTTTTTTGTTTGTATATGCATTTTATTATTTTTATTTTATTAATTAATTATATAAACTTACTCATATCTAAGAGCCTCGATCGGATTAAGATTTGAAGCTCTTCGTGCAGGATAATATCCAAACACAATTCCGATAAATGCGGAGACACCGAACGCCAACAATATCGAAGATATCGATACCGTTGTAGCAATCCCCGCAAAGTACCTCACACTAAATGAGACTCCATACCCTATCAGTACACCAATAAACCCTCCTATAAAAGTCAACATCACAGCCTCTAGTAAAAACTGTGTATTTATATCTTTCTTTTTTGCACCAATCGCTTTTCTAAGACCAATTTCACGTGTACGTTCTGTCACTGTTGTTAGCATCATATTCATAATACCGATACCACCCACAAGCAAAGATATTCCCGCCACCGCCCCAAGTAAAATAGTAAATGTACTTGTTACACTTGAAGCTGTAGCAACAATATCACTTTGATTCAGAACACTAAAATCTGCTGAGGCTGCATTACTAATGTGATGCTTGTCTAGTAGAAAACTTGTAACCTCATCCTGCAATGCACTCATAGAACTCTGATCTTTTGCTTCTATACTTATCGTTGAAAGATAGGAATTACCCGCCAAAAAACGCTCCATAGTAGAGATGGGTACAAAAATTCTATCATCCTGATTTCCAAAACCCGTACCACCCTTACTTGTAGTTACTCCAACAATCTTAAAATCAATAGAATTTATTCGAATAGTTTGACCAATAGGATCTGTGCCAGTAGCAAATAAATCAGCTACAGTTGTAGGACCAAGTACTGCAACTTTAGACATACTTGCATTGTCCTGATCTGTGATAAATGAACCATTATCAACGGCAACATTTCTAACATCGGTATACGAAGAAACCGTACCAATTACAGATGTATTTGTATTTGTTCCTTTTGCCGATACCTGATAACGCTTTGTTATATCAGGGGCCACTGCTAATGCCAAAGTAGATGCTTTTTTATATGCATCAGCATCTTCTTGAGTCAAAGTCTGTGCACTTCCTCTACCAGCACTTGGCTGTCCAAAGCTTCTCTGAGCCCCTGGGGTGACCATCACGAGGTTTGAACCAATAGATTGGATACTTGCTTGTATAGTACTTTGAGTACCCTGTCCAATAGCTACAAGCGAAACAACCGAAGCTACACCTATAACAATACCAAGCATGGTGAGTCCAGATCTTACTTTGTTTCCAGATATTGCAGAATATGTTTCATGTAATAAATCTTTTGTTGTCATTTTAGTAATTTAGATTTAATTATTGTGACTTAAATTTTTAATAATTCTACGATTAGAAACTTTTTTGTCTGAAACTATTTCTCCATCTTTAATGTGAATAATTCTAGCAGCATGCTCTGCAACATCCGGTTCATGGGTAATTAAAATAATTGTGCCCCCTTGCTCTTCATTTATCTTTTGAAAGGTTCCGAGAACAATTTCTCCGGTCTTAGTATCCAAATTTCCTGTTGGTTCGTCTGCGAGAATAAGTGATGGATTATTTACTAGAGCTCTAGCAATTGCAACACGCTGTATTTGTCCTCCTGATAACTCATTTGAAAGATGGTCGAAATGCGATTCATCTAAACCAGCTTTTGCTAATGCAATTTTAGCTCTCTTTTCTCTCTCCTCTTCATCAACCTCTGCATAAATCAGTGGAAGGGTGGTATTTCTAAGTACAGTAGTGCGGGGTAAAAGATTGAAGGATTGAAACACAAAACCAATTTTATTTTTTCTTATGTCTGCAAGTTCATCATCAGAAAGTTTAGAAACGTCGTGACCATCTAAAAAATACTTTCCACCTGTAGGCGTGTCCAAGGCACCAAGAATATGCATCAATGTTGATTTTCCAGAACCAGAAGGTCCCATAATCGCAACAAATTCTCCATCTTCTATAGTAAAGGAAACTCCTTTCAAGGCTTTGGTTTCAGTGTCTCCACTGCTATAGGTTTTTTTTACATCTTTAATTTCAATCATATTTATTTTGTGTATTTTAAAGATTTTATCTATCTTCCTGTTGCAGCTCTTCCTGCTCCACCTGCACCTCCGCCACCTCCAAGCAAACTCAAACCACTTTTTGCAGAACTTGCTGTAGTTACGGCAGAACCATTTGTTGTTTTTGTGATAATTAATTGACCTTCATCCAAACCACTAGTTATTTCTGTTTCTGTATCGTTGGATAAACCAATTTGTACAACCTGTGAGACAGGTGCGTTTTTCAAAGTGATACCTGTGAGATTTGAAGAACTAGATGATGCTGAAATGCTTTCATTTGCACTTGGAATCAAAACATAACTATTGTTTCCCTGAGTTTTAATTGATGAATTTGGAACAACAAGCACATCTGTTTTTGTGTTTGTAATAATTGAGGCATTTACACTCATGTTTGGTTTTACCTGATCATTTGGCAAATCGAAACCAATCTTTACGGTGTAGTTAACTACACCTTGTGTAACTGTACCAAGTAAATCAATATCAATTACTTTTCCTGTCAAAGTGATATCTGGAAGAGCGTCGAAAGTTAATGTCGCTGGATCCCCAAGTTTTACTTTTGCAACATCAACCTCATTAAGTGGAAGTGTGGCAATTTTATTTTGAGTGGTCATTGTAACAACAACTGTTCCACTGCTTACCTGATCACCTTTTTGCACAGCGATAGATGCAACCTGACCATCAAATGGTGCACGTATGATTGTATTGTCATAATTATTTTGAGCTGATGACAGTGAGGCTTTAGAACTTTCAAGTGACGCTTCAGATGAAGCAATATCTTCAGGACGCGCAGGAGCTTGTTTTAATACAAGTTGGGACTGTGATGAAGTATAACTTTGTTCTGCAGAAGAAATGCCTGATGAAAGATTTTGTATTGAGCTTCTAGCTGAGGCAACACTACTCTTGAATGAATCAACGTTTGATTTGTATTTTGAGGCATCAAACGAAACAGCGTTAATAGCAGCCGACAAATCATTTGTAAATGTTTGTATCTTATCTAAATATTTTTGAGACATATCAGCCAAAGCAATTGCGTCTGTACTACTACTAATACCTGAAATGGAAGTCTTCCAATCATTTAAGACTTTTGTGATATCAGAACGCTCAGACTGAACCTGTTGCTTTTGGTTTATATCAAAAGGAGTCAAAACAATTGCGGCATTTGTCTGTGAATCATAAAAGGTAAGTTCAAACTGAGGTGTGTTCGATTGTGGATTTCCAAAAAGCTGATCTGTACTTGTACGAATAGTATTTTCTGCCTGAACTTCAGCTGACTCGATTTGCTGCAAAAGATTTTGTCTTGCATTATTTACTGAAAGCTGAGTTACCGCCAAATCCTGAGATGTGTCTCCATTTATCAATTTGTCATAATTGGCTTGAGCACTTGTAACATTAGCTTGCGCTTGAGTAAGAGAAACTAAAGCTGCTCGATTATCTACTGTAAGTAAAAGATCTCCTTGTTTTACCATGTCACCGTTCTGAACTTTTATAGATGTGACTTGTCCAGAAGACTGTGCCGTAAGGCCGAGTTGGTTTTGCGCAGACACCTGACCTGTTCCAGATATTGATGTAACTATTGTATCTCTTGAAACAGCAGAGAGGTTGTATGTTGTTGGAACAACATTGGCATATGATTTATAAATATAAAAACCGCCTAGTATGACAACAAGAGCGATAATGGTACTTACTATTTTGTGTTCCGTTATGTATTTGGAGCTTTTTTGATAAATTGATTTTGATGCTGTTTTTATCGAATTTGAATCTGTCATTTTAATTAAAAATTAGTAAAAAGGCTGCTTAATATTCTATACATACATATTACCATTTAAACCCTATAAATATTTCACTTTACACAGGTTCGTACACCTTGGCACTCTAATGGCTACCCAAAACTTACAAAGCTAATCGAACAACTCCAACATATTTTCTAAGGCTATCTCAGCCACACCTACAACACTGTCAGCCCCTCCATAATAAACATAAACTATTTTCTTACTTTTGTTTGTGCGTAAGACCATACCGCAAGGAAAGACCACATTATTTATTTGTCCTTTTTTTTCATAAGACATGACAGGTTCAAGTATGGGCATTGCGGTACGAGCCAAAACTTTTTCTGGATTTTGATTGTCCAAAAGTATTGCACCTACTCTGTACACACCGTCTACATCAATACCATGATAAAGAGTGAGCAGACCTTTTTCTGTAACAATAGGCACAGTGTTTATACCAACCTTTTGAGTGTCCCACATACCCGGACGAGCTTCAAGAATTTGTCGATTCTCAAATTTATTTCTATTCTCAAATTTTAATGTTTCAGAATAATCAATACAAACTTTTCTATTAACACGGTGAATGAGGGCATACTTACCTTTTACTTTTTCTGACATGAGAGCACCGTCCTTATCATCAACCCCATCAGCACTTATAAGATATGGCTCAGTCCACTTCCAAAATCTATTTTTAAAATCATTTATATCAATAGAAGTAAGAGCAATATGCGGAGTATCAGTGCCGTTGAATGCCGTATAAGCCATAAAAATCTTTTTACCAATTATAGTTAGGCGTGGATCTTCACATCCAGAATTTGCATTTGGTATATTTTTGTTTTCAAAAGCCATGTGAGGACCATATATTGGCTCTGGGGAACGATAGTCAATGGTCACAGCGTCATGACTTGAGGCATAGCCAATATAAGAAGTGTTGTCACCTGACATTGCTCTATAAACAACATGAACTTGATCATCTATAGCAACTGCCGAAGGATTGAAAACAGCTCGTGACTCCCAAACACTACCCTTCACAGGCTCAAGTAGTGGTTTTTTACCTACTCTTTGCAAAACATGTTTTTTTTTATATACAGAAAATGAAAGTGGGCGTTCAGATAAATCGAAATATTCCATACTCGACAACAAAGCCTCAAGTGACATCTCTGCACTTGCACAAACAGTATCTGCTCCGCCGTAATAAACATGGAGTTTACGGTCAACAATCAAAGTTCCTGATGGAAATGTAATATTTTTTACAACACCGTTCTTTTCATAATCAGTCTCTGGCACCATGAATGGACCTTTTGTTTTAGCAATAACTTTTTTAGGATTTTTCAAATCAAGCAACACTGCTTCAACTCCAAAAATGGGGTCTGTGGAATGATAATTTTGAATGTGCGAGTAAACCAAAAGCCAACCGTATCTTGTTTTTATAGGAGCTGCACCAATTTCCAAATGGTCACCATCTTTTTTGGGAATATCTAAAATCTGATCATTTATTTTTTCGTGCCAAGCAAACCAAGCTTTTTCATTCCACAAATCTTCGATGCGATCAAATTGGGCAATTGATATTTTAGTTGGTGGTTGATCGGTGTGAGCCGCAAAAATAACAGTATATTTACCATTTATTTTTTCTGGAAAAAGTGACATAGCCTTTGCATTAAAAGGTGTAACAAGATGTCTTTCGGTAATAGTTTTCATATCCTTAGACATTGCCACAGCTACTTTAATACCGTCAGCGTGAAATGGATAAGCACTAAGTGCGGTGTAGAAAATATAATATGTATCGCCTATTTTTGTTACGCGAGGATCTTCACAACCAAATCTCTCCCATGACTCTTCAGGAGAAATAAGTTGAATGTTATCAATAAATTGTCCTTTCTTTCCCAAAACTGCTCTACCGACAGTTGATAAAATAAAATTACCCTCAGCAAATTTTTTTGGTTTTGAACTTGCACGATAAATCAAATTGAGCTCTTGTCCATCTTTTCCATCCACAAAAACTGGTGAACCGTTAAAGGCCTCATAATCTCTCCAAGGAGAAGACGCATCTGGAGTAATTATTGGATTTTTTGGATTACGGTGAACAGAAAACATTGTATTATTTTATTAGTTTTTTAGTTAGATAATACCTTATTAAATTCCTTTACTACCGGAGAGGTAAACTCTATTTGTTTATCCTTTATAATATCATCAAGAAAATCTTTTAGTACTACTGTGGCTACACAAACCACTCTGTCACCACCTCCATAGTATACAAAAAGCTGTCCATCTTTTACTAATGCTCCTGATGCATAAACAACACCAGCCTTACCTTCATTTTCATAATGCATGTCAGGCTCAAGTATAGGATGTGAAGCCCTATATAAAATTTTGGTTGGGTCATTCAAATCCAAAACCATCGCACCAAGTTTATAGCGATTATCATCATACATATCGATGGCATGATACAGAAGTAACCAACCGATGTCAGTTTTAATAGGTGGTGGACCAGCTCCTCGTAACTTATTATCCCAAAAATCTTCCCGTCCAGGCTGTGGACCCTCTGGTCTCTGACTTCTAATAACAAAGGGTTTGTCTATATCCTCTACATACGAAACTAAAATTTTAGGGGCTATACCATTCAAGATGGCGTACTTACCATTTATTTTTTCTGGAAACAAAACCCAATTTTTATTTCTCTGATTTTTTGGTGAAATTAAATATGGTTTTTTCCAATTCCAATATCCTGACTTAATTCCTTTTTGAAAATCCTTTTCTGAAATAGATGTAAGTGCAATACGAATAGAATCCCAACCACCAAAAGCCACGTACATGACATATATACATTTTCCTATTTTTACCGCTCGAGGATCTTCACATCCAACCCAACTACCACCTGATCTATAAACCTCTGGTAAGTACATTTTCGGACCACTTATAAGTAATGGGTCCGGGAGACCAAAACCTTTTGAAGGTTCAAATACTGGAGATGACGATCTCTTATCAAAATTTAATCCATCAGAGCTTTCTGAGTGACCAAGTACTGACATACCTTCGTTTCCTACCGCCCTATATAGTAGATGTACATTATCTCCAACTTGAACAGCTGCTGGATTGAATACAGCCTCGTTTTCCCATTTATTTCCTGTATCTGGTGAAAGTACAGGATTGGCAACGTGACGTGTAAGAGTTACTCTATCCGGTCGAAGTTGATGTTTAACTTTTCCAATTGGCTTAACTCTGCCTATTAAAAGCTCACCCTGAGCAGTAACCCAATAAAGCAAAATATCATCATCTTGTGGAACTGCACCGATAATGGAATGGTTTGTACTTTCTGGAAATCTACCTTCACTTTTCCATAAAGCAGTCTCGCTTCTCCATAAAATTTTTCTTGGATTGTCAAAGGAAAAAATCGCGCCTCCAACAGAAATATTGTACATTTCGTCATGATCATTTATTGATTCATAAATAAGGGCAATACCTCTATCAGTAGAAAAAGCTCCCATTACTTTTAAAAGTCCATCGTCAAACATCCCCGCACGAGATGTGAAAACATATTCATTATTGTCATCCCATTTTTTAAAATCGGTAGAAGTTAATGCGGAAACAAACACTTCACTTTCATACATCAAATATTGCCCTTTAACCAATGTTTCTGATGCAATTACAGACTCACGGCCTTGAAATTCAACCTCCGATACAACATTCCAATCATAAAGATTTTTTGAATAAGCTGTAATTCTATATTTTTTGGACTTATACGTACGAACGTAGGTTACTAAATATTTTTTTTCAACAAGCGCAAATCTAAAATCACGGCACTCACTTGGTAAATGAATCCTGAGCCCATTTTTAAAAGTTACTCTTTTTTCTTTAGAAATCTCTGCTGGTTCAAAGTATTCTCCAGTTTTACTCCAGGCAAAATAAAAGCCAGCGTCCGAAACGCTCGCTTCAAGCAGGGCTATGGAGTTATTGTATGTCAGTACGCCGACCGGGATGAGGATATTATGTTTTATGTTTAAATTATTCTTTGCACTCATCTTTTAATTTTATTTTATTTCCGACCGTACACATCATCTATTCTTACAATGTCTTCTTCAGAAAAATTTCCTATTGATATTTCTAAAATCTCAACCTTTTCATCTCTAGATGATATTCTATGTCTCATCTCCTTTTCAATAAAAAATTCTTCACCTTCTTTTGCCTCAATTTCTTTTTCTCCAATAATCAAAACAGGATTTCCTTTCAAAACCTTCCAAAATTCTTGTCTGTCGTGATGATACTGTAAACTTAGCGATTGATTTGGTAAAACTGTGATGATTTTTACCGTAGATGGCTCATTGTTAGTATAACGAATGAAATCACCCCACGGTCTATTTTCGTAGACCTTATTCATATACTGCTATTATATCACGAAGATGAGCCAAAGTGTCGGATGGGTTATGCACACGTATAGATTCTACTCCAAAATCTTTTACTGACTGATCATTTCCACCAACAAATATTGCATCACCAAAAAATAACAAGTCCTCAATTTTTAATTTAAGTAAATTTAGTAATTTTTTTATTGCATATGCTTTGTTGACACCCTTCTTTGTAATATCGATTGTATTAGAGCCGCCGATAGCAATCTCAAAATCAGGTAATAGCGGGTCCATAAAGGCTTTCATCTCTTTACGCTTAGATTGATCAGGGTCATATGGCTCTTTTACCGAAAGTGGAGCCTGTTGACCAAGCATTGATACACTGACCTGAGCACCCCTATCTTCTACTGTATTTCCATATTCGGTTTTATCTGGAATTCCAAAATGTGCACGCATAACTGTAACTACTCCGAGTAATTTTTTTCTTTCCTCTTTTGAAAGATTCTCTTCATACACTGCTGACCACTTTTTTTGAAAGAAAAAATTAGAAAACAAGGACCATTGTCTCTTGTAGACAAACAGGTCACTACCATTTTGAGGAAAAAGTATAAGTTTTGATAATTTTTCTTCTGAACACCCAGCTTCTTTCAATCTATCCAAAATCTGTACTCTAAACCTATCGTAGAAACCCCCGGAAATCACAACCACATAAAAATTATCTAGAAGTTTCAATAAAGTTTTAGACATCTCGTCACTTACTGGAGCCTTACTTGGAGCCAAAGTGCCGTCTAGATCAAAAATCAAAGCTTTTGGACGAGTATGTGGATGCGTTTGCGGATAAGCCTGCACAGGATTATTAGCATTTTCTATTTCAGTCATAATAGAGGGATTATAACATTATTTTTTTAGGATATAATACTTCCATGACAATTAAACAAATAAATATTGAAGGCTTTCAGGGAGACATCGAATACAATGAAAATACTTTAATCGAACATTCTCGTGATGCTAGCCTTTTTGAAATTAAACCCCAGGCAGTAGTTTTTCCAAAAAACAGTTCCGACGTATGCAAGCTTGTAAAATGGGTAAATGAAAATAGACAAAATGACCCCACCCTATCTATCACAGCAAGATCGGCGGGGACAGATATGTCTGGTGGTCCATTAAATTCTTCTATCATCTTGGATTTTACTCGTTATATGAATGCTATTGGAGAAATCACAGACGAATATGGAGTCGTTCAACCTGGATGTTTCTATAGGAATTTTGAAAAAGAAACAATGAAGCGCATGAGAATCATGCCGACATTTCCTGCGTCTCGTGAAATATGTGCCGTTGGTGGAATGGTTGCCAACAACAGTGGTGGAGAAAAAAGTTTGAAATATGGAAAAACAGAAGATCATATCAGACAACTACGTGTAGTATTCAATGATGGAAATGAGTATGTAATAAAACCTTTAACTGAAAAAGAAATTAAAGAAAAGATTGCAATTGATGAAGGTGTCGTGACCGGAGATGGGAGTGGTCAAGCTACCGACAAAAATGAAGCTGAAATTTACAAAAAAATATGGGCCCTCATTTCTGAAAATTATGACCTAATAAAATCTGCCAGACCAGATGTTTCCAAAAATTCAGCTGGTTATTATCTCTGGAATGTTTACGATAAAAAAACTGGAGTATTTGATCTTTGTCATTTGATAGCAGGATCTCAAGGGACACTTGGCATTGTAACTGAAATTACTTTCAACCTAGTTCCAGTAGAGCCTTACTCAAATATGCTAGTGGTTTTCTTACCAGAGCTCACACACTTAAGCGAGCTAATAAACGAAGTTCTACCTTTTGGACCAGACAGTGTAGAGTCCTATGATGATTACAGTATGAAACTTGCTGTAAAATTTTTCTTTGATTTTTTCAAACAACTTGGATTTTGGGGAGCAATTAAACTTGGAGTGCAATTCATTCCGGATGCCTGGGCTGTGGTAGCGACAAGAAAAATTCCTAAACTAATCTTAATGGTAGAATTTACTGGTAACTCTGAAAAAGAAATTCATGAAAAACTGGTTGAATTGAAAAATCACATAATTCATTTTGGATACAAAGTTCACATTGCAAGAAACAATGCTGAGGCTGATAAATATTGGCGTATCAGACACGAAAGCTTCAACCTTCTGCGCAAGCATGTAAAAGGCCGCAGAACAGCTCCTTTCATAGACGACATTATTGTTAAACCTGAATACCTACCTGTATTCATTCCTCGTATTCAAAAACTAATAGATGAATACAAACTTATTTACACTGTTGCTGGGCACCCAGGCAATGGAAACTTCCATATCATCCCTCTTATGGATTTGAAATCCCCCTACTCTGCTGACGTCATATTAGATTTATCAAAAAAAGTTTATGACCTTGTACATGAATACCACGGATCTATTACAGCTGAACACAACGACGGAATTATTCGTACACCTTACCTACTCCAGCAATACGGCCCAGAAATCATTTCCCTCTTCGAACAAACCAAAAATATATTTGACCCACAAAATATATTCAATCCAGGGAAAAAAGTTGGAGGCACTTTTGAAGATATCAGAAAGTATATGATTAAGAAAAACTAATTATAAGGTGTAACAAATCTTAGCGTTATTTATGTTTTGCAATATCAGAAACAGATAAAGATTCTAATTTAACAGTAGAAGACGCTGAAACATTCACAGCTGAAACTGACTGATCTCCAACAGGTATCGAATTACTCAAATCAGAATAGTGATTTCTGAAGATTAAAAATCCTGTTAATAAAATAATAACTACTACTAGTATAGAAAATGTATAATGTCTTAATTTCATCATTATTTTATTTATTATTTTTTAAAGCTTTTGGATGTTGAGCACTCCAAGCATACATTGTAACCGCAGCTGAGACAGATGCATTTAATGATTCACATTTTGCATTCATTGGTATGGAAAGCACCTCATCACAAAGTTCTAGTGTTTTCACACGAATACCCTCTGCTTCATTTCCCAAAATAAAAACAGATGCACGATCAAAAGATTCTTTAGTTACGTTGTGTTTTGCACTACCATCAAGACCATATATCCAAAAACCTTTTTCTTTTAAATCACGAATGACACTGTTTACATTTCCAATAGAAACCAAAGGAACTCGGAAGGCCATACCGGCAGAAACTTTTACGACTACACCTGTAATTGGAGCTTGATTATGCTCCGGAATCAAAACACCAGATATTCCAAAGGCAGCTGCTGATCTTATAACAGCTCCAACATTTTGAGGGTCCTGTATTTCGCCAAGTATCACAAGAGAGGTGTCCTCATTTATTTCTAAATTTTCAATAAATCCTTTATAAGGTTTTATAAGTTTATCTAAAGAAATAGAAGCAACAACTCCTTGAGGTACGGATGTTTTATCATCTCTAAGCTCAAAACCTGGTGGCAACTTTCCATATGGAAGTTTTATAGGAGAAATACTATTCTTTTTAAAAAGACTTTTTAGTTCTTCATCCTCAAATGAAGATGTGGTAAAAATTTGATCAATGGTCTCTGGAGCATTCCCCAAAGCCTCGACCAAAGCATGTTTACCGTATATATAGTTTTTGTTTGATGACATAATTGATTAAAAAGTATAATATAACACAAATGAAAAAATGGCACGTAAATCAAGCAAATAAGGACGGAAAAGTAAAAAAAGGTGGACGTACACGTAAATCTGGCACAAGTTCAAAGAACCAGCAATTTTGGAATAAAGAATACAAAGACGCACCACATCTCACTCTTTCTATAAACCCAAGTGAAGATCTTCAAAAATTTACTCGGTACCTCGAACGAGAATATGGCAGACACTACCTAAACCCTATTGTCTCCGTTATTGATCTTGGTTGTGGTAATGGACGTAACCTTATTTTTCTTTCAAACACATTTGGAATGAGAGGGGTTGGATATGATATTTCACGAGAAGCCATTTCCCAAGCTAAAAAAAATAGTGAAGGCTTACCACTTTCCTATGAAGTTAGATCTATAACCGAACCTCTACAGGTGCCTAACTCATCACAAACTTTGGTTCTAGATATGATGACATCTCATTTTTTAATAAACTCCGAAGAAGTAAAACAAAGAGATTTATTACAAGATGAAATACTTAGAGTACTTAAACCTGATGGTTGGTTATTTTTTAAGACCTTCCTTCTTGATGAAGATTTAAATGCAAAAAGACTTCTAAAAGATAACCCCGCCGAAGAAGCAGGTTCATATATTCACCCAGAAATAGGTGTAGCTGAACATGTATTTACTGAAAAAGAAATCGTAGAATTTTTATCTCCACATTTTATAATTCATAAAATACTAAAATCTCACCGACACTTACAAAACGGTAAAGCTCACAAACGCAGAAGCATCTCCGTGTACGCACAAAAAAGATAATAAATAAATAAAAAAAACGCCAGTACAGGCGTTTTTTTTTATTTACTTAACTTTATCTTTTTATTTAATTAGTGATTATATGATTCTTAACGTGCACAGTTATAGATCTTGGAACTGATGGAGCTGCAGTAACTGGTTCACCGTCATTCAAACTTAAATAGTTGACTGTCAAGATATAACCGATTGTGCTATTCATAATATTTTGCTTCCCTTTTATAATTGTCGCTTGATTTACCAAGGCTGAAACTGACTGAAATGACAAACGACTACCTATAAACAAAGATGATGAATATTTTACTAGTGTCCCGTTTACATTGAAGACCGCTAAATAGTGATTTACTTCTGTTGTTTTATCAGTAGACAATGTCATATCAAGAAAAATATCATCTCCGTCATTTGTAACAACCTTTCCAATAACTGGTCCAAGAGTTACATGTCCAGAAACATTACCGTAAACAAATTCTGCGTAACCATTTTTTAGCCAAACGTCTGCTCCAGTGCTTGGTACACGAATGTGTGAATTAGAAATACTACTAAAAACCTGAGTATCTGTGTAAGTGTTGATTTTATTATTTGAATTTACGGCTTCAGAAATACTTACAGACTGATTTTGTGTTGATTGACTTGAATTTTGTTTTGGTGACAACTGTCCAGGCTGGCTTAGATCTGTGGTAGTAGTTGCTTCGGTTGTTGAAGCGTTATTTTGCAATTGATTGATTGAACTATTCTGTGAGGAGAAATTTATCTTACTAATTAGCATTCCGGCGATTATTAAAATCACAACTCCTCCAGTCACTATTGCTACATTTTTTGTTGGTTGATTCATAAAATTTATTAATTAGTAATTCGACCACTTGTCCTAGGTTTTTATAAATAAAATGGTCGACCTGTAAAGCTTACAGGTCGACCACATATTTTACAACCTTGGCAAAAATTAACGCCTATTTATAGCCCCAATTATAGCTTTGATAGACGCCATATCTATACTTGGATCAATACCAGCACCCCAATATTTAATATGGGATTTTTTGCTTTTGTTTTTATCTATTGCGTCGGCAAACTGGATACAAACATACGCAATAGCTTTTGCTTCCGAACCCTCAGTCAATGAATGCTCATGAAAATCAAAAATATTTACACAAACACCCACACTCCGAAGGCCTTTAACAAAAGCATCTACTGGACCATTCCCCCATCCAACTATTTTTAATTCTTTTTTTTCAAAAACAATTGTTGAGGAACATTCATACATGTTTTCACAATTTTCTAAACTACCAGAAGATGATTCTTCTGTTTTTTCAATGTGAAAATTCAAAAGTGAACATGGCCCACTTCTGTTTATATATTCACGTTGAAACATTTCATATATTTCTTCTGATGAGACTTCTCTACCAATTGAATCAATAATATTACCCGCAATCGATCCAAATTCCTTTTGCATTTCTTTCGGCATTTTTATATAGCTATTGTTTTCAAGCGTATACGCAATACCACCTTTACCCGATTGTCCATTTATCCTTATAACTTCATCGTATTTTCTACCAATATCTTTTGGGTCAATCGCCAAATACGGAACATCCCATGTGCGATTTGCGGCAGAGTTTTCAATGCGAATATTCCAATCAGACAAACCTTTTCGAATTGCATCTTGATGTGAGCCAGAGAAGGCTGTGAATACCAATTCACCACTGTACGGATGACGGGGTGGTACAGTCATACCTGTACATTTTTCATATACCATCCTTATATCATCAATATTAGAAAAATCTAACATTGGATCAATACCCTGTGAATACATGTTCAAAGCTAATATTACTATGTCGAGATTTCCTGTACGCTCGCCGTTTCCAAAAAGCGTACCCTCAACTCTTTCAGCACCTGCAAGTAAACCAAGCTCAGTTGCAGCAACTCCAGTACCACGATCATTATGTGTATGGACACTCACAATAACCGATTCACGATTTTTCAAGTGTTTACAAAAATACTCAACTTGGTCCGCATAGATGTTGGGCATTGCAACTTCAACAGTTTCGGGTAAATTAATTATCATCTTTTTACCAACTGTTGGTTTCCATTCTTTAACAACCGCCCCACAAATTTCAATTGCAAAATCAACTTCTGTAGCTGAAAAACTTTCAGGAGAATACTGGAATATAACTTCTGTTTTTAATGCGACAGGAGATTTACCTATACTCTCTTTAATTTCAGACCCATCAATTTTTTTCACATATTTCTTAACCCATTTTGTACCCTGCACAGCCATTTCAATAATTTCTGTTTTTTCTAAACCAAAAACTACGCGGCGTTGTGCAGGAGAAGTTGAATTGTAAAGATGAACAATCACACGTTTAGCTCCAATCAAAGACTCAACAGTTTTTTTGATTAATTCCTCGCGTGCTTGAGTTAAAACCTGAATAGTGACATCATCTGGAATTTTATTTTCCAAAATCAATCTTCTTACAAACTCAAACTCGGTGTTTGAGGAAGCTGGAAAACCAACTTCTATTTCCTTAAAACCACATTTTACCAACAATTCAAACATCTCGATTTTTTGCGAAATATTCATTGGATCTTTTAAGGCTTGATTTCCATCACGCAAATCAACGCTACACCAGATAGGTGCTTTACTCAAAACCTGATCTGGCCATCTTCTATCTTTTATTCCTATGACAGGAAAAGGCTTGTATTTACTTGTTATTTTCATATTTTTACTTTCTGTTACTTTTGATTACTTACGACTCTTGTTCGGATTATATTTAGCTTAGCTTTAAACAACAAAAACAAAGAACTAATGATGAATACTAAATTCATCTTTCCTTACCAATTATTTTATTTTGTCTTGTGCGCACAAAACAAAACCAGCCCCTTGGTGAAGAGCTGGTTTGTGGCTATCTATTTTTAATTAGTTTAGCTAGACACAGACAAAATCTCCACCAGTTTTCTGAGGTTTGTAAGGGCTAGCAGATTTTGTTTATGTCTTAACATGATGTGAATGATAGGTGATGAAAATAAAATTGTCAAATAAAAACCCCGACCTGCACAGTATGCAAGATCGGGGCTGTTTTTATTTTTATTCTAGATCTATGACCTGTCCCTCAACAGAACATCTACAAAATGAAGCATTTCATAAACCTTCTGGCTTCAAATGAATTTCAGCAAACCGCACCGTTTGATCAACTTTAACTTTTTGTGAGCTGGCGAAACTGATGTGTCCAAAAAAATCCATTTGATGAGCTGGCGGTTTTTGACGCAGACGCTCTGGGAGTAATTTTCCACTGGTGTAATACGCTCCGGATGAAATATTGTAGTGACAATGATCATTAACCGGACATTGTCCACAACTCCGGTTAAAACGTTTAACGCGACCTGGGCTATCCCAAATATCGCCATTCCAACGGAGCCCCCTGTACCGTTTGCGTCCACTAATGTCATCTGGTGGATAAAATCCAAAATTCAGATACCCATCGGATGATTCATCTTTACTAATTACAGGATTCTTTTTGTCTTTGGACAATTCATCGAAAAGGAAACTTGAACCAGGAATATCATTTCTTTTATCCCTGATAGTTTTTTTCCTCAAATCATCCATAACATACCCGGAGTTACCTGGATTATCACGACAAAACTCACGAGACAAAAGCCAGAGAGAATCACAAAGAGCAATTGGAGAAATATGAAATTTTCTACAATACCATTCTGTTATTTCTCTAGCCAAGCGTTGAGTGTGGGCTGTATAAAAATCTACACCCACCGCTTCCTCAATACTCATACCCTCCACGCGAAATATACCAGTCAAAGTCAGGAGTCTGAGGACATGAAAATCAACAGGTACCGGAGTGTAAAACATAGGTACGAGTTTTGAATCCATCAGGAAATATGCAATCATGGCAACCATTTTTTCACGAAAGTACATGAATCCATTTGGATTGTCTTCATTAATAAATAACCCCTCTTTACTGCGTGTCTTTCCTTTAATACGTTTTGTGAGCATATCAAAGTCTGGTCTATCGTTCATCAATTCACGCGGATCACCTTGCCAAAAGCGATCGAGCTTTCGCATGTTGTAAACCCAACCTGAACCATTCTCCTCTACACGCTGACCAAGATTAAACTCAGTGAGTGTTTTGGAAATTTTCCTGATTTGTTTTTTGTTCAGTTCAGAATTTTTTACCGTGGATTCACCCTCGATCAAACGATAATTTTCTGGCAGGAAAACCTTTGGTTTCTTTTCATACATTTCCTTGAGCAATGAAGCTGCAGTGTCGCTCTCGACACCGCCGCGCATCCACAAACAAAGCATAAAAAGAAAAATTGCATGTTCCCTACTACCTTTCTCAAGGTTCTTAGGAAGAAACTGATTTGCTTGAGGCACATGAGCTGAATGATATGGAGGACCCTTTTCAGTGAGTCTTCTTATCAACAAATCAAAGACGTGTTTTGTCTGATTTCTGTCAACGTAAAATTTCAACCCTTTTTGATTAGGCCGAAACACTACGTGAAATTTTTGAACTGATCTTTCACTTTGCATAGTAATTAGCCTTTCTTTTTGAGTTGAAGTTAGATCAAATTTTGACCTTTTTAACTTATATCTGGACGTAGCTTACCACCGATGAAATACTTGTCTAGGTATAGATTTTTAGGAAAAACGTGTTGATATTTTGGTGGGCTTTTGTTTTATTCTGTAAATTAATAGAGGCGCTTCCTTTCGGAAGCGCCTCTTGTATTTTTTTAAATCCCGACAAACTTTCCGGTTAGACTGGCACCGTAACAGGTTCTTCGTTTTGGATGGCACATGCCACCCACTCCACATTGCTCATCAAAAACCTGCTGTTAATTCCTGAGCCAGGGAAAGTTTCAATTTCCCCATCAAGCTCAATAATGCACATGACCTGACACTTCTGTCCATAACCGAGACTATTTGAGACAGTATCTTTCACAATCTTATGGAAGACTTGAAGCGCTTTGTGAAATTGCTTCGGTGTCTTTCCGTTCCGACGGACGTGAGCAAGTTGCACCTGAACTCCCATGAGCCCCCTTCGTGCAGCTGATGGTCCTCGATACGCAGGCAGAAAACAAAATTCCGCTGGTCGACTAAGAACGTCAGTGAAACCAAGCCCTTTTTCGACAACATCCACCAGCACCTTTTGTCCAAAGAACTGACGGCTTAGAGCATCAGGCACCTCACTTGGAGTACCTAGACACATTGAAGTTACAATCATATTTGTTTCCTATCTTGTTTGACTATCTTTTCTAGGAGAGATTATGTATGAAAAATGAAATATGTCAATAGTTTATAGAAACATACGTTAGCCTGCCTAAATTTATCCCTGCTTAAAAAGTTCTAGCTTCTCAACCCTTGAAAATTTTTTCAGGAAATGTTCCCTCTTCAAAGCCTCACTTTTTGTCTCAAAAACTTCAGAATATTTTAAACTTACAGGTCGACGAATTTTGGTGTAATGTGCTCCAGATTTTGAGTTATTGTGACTATGAAGTCTTTTTTCTAAATCGTTAGTTGATCCAATATAAAGTGTCTTATCTGAACATTCTAGAATATAAACAAAATATGACATAACAAATATTATACTATTTCAAACTATTATAAGAACAGAAGGGTAATTTTGTAGCAAAAAAAGCTGAGTTTGTTTATTCAAACCTCTATTTTTCCAAATTCAAAATATCGTCTATTCGAATCTGCTTCACAAATTCAGGCACGTGAGAAACCAAAATCATTGCTCCATCATATTTATCTAGAGCTGCTGCAATAATTGGCAAATGTCGAAAGTTTATATGGTTTGTTGGTTCATCCAAAATAAGAAGTCCGGGTTTTTGCAATACAAGTCGGGCAAAAGCAACAAGACCTTTTTGACCCTCAGACAATGCTCCAATTTTTGTTTTCATTAGTTCACCTGTAATTAAAAATCCTGAAGCTGTTGCGCGAAGATTCTCTTCAATTGGTTTTTCCATTACGCCTAAAAGCGACTCATAGACAGTGTCTTCAAAATTTAAGGTAGAGAAATCTTGACGGTAATACCCTACGCGAATACCCTCTGCAATTAATGCATTAGGGTTGTTTCCAGAAGCGAGAGACTCGAGAAGAGTACTCTTACCAATACCGTTTGGACCAACGAGCTGTAAGTGTTGTTTTCTTTTAAGAGAAATATCTACCTTTCTTTCAACAGGCATATGAGTTTTAGGATTCATCACTCCAAATGCAGATATTTTTAAAATCTCTCCAATAAAATCTGGCTGTGAAGGGATAACAAAAGAACGGATAGTTTTATCTTCTCGTCGCACATCAACTTTTTCCTCCTCAAGTTCTTCAGCTTTTTCACGCATTCTTTTTGCAACAAGTCTCATTTGACCACCCTTATTTGCAAAAAAGTTTGCCTTGTCTTTATTTTCCTGAATCTCTTTAGCTAATTGGGCATTTTTTCTATTTTCCTTTTCAATACGTGCTTGAATTTCATTCAAAAGATCAAAATAATTACCTACATACTGCTCCACTTTTCGAGTAAAAACATCTAGATACAAAACGCCTTGTGTAAAAGAGTTTAAGAACTCTGCATCATGGGAAATTACAATGCAAGTTTTTTTATATTTAACCAAAAAATCTGTAAGATGTGCAATGCCAGCTTTATCAAGATTGTTTGTTGGCTCATCTAAAAGAAGAATATCTGGATCCTGAATAAGAGCTGAAGCTAGAAGGAGTCTTGCTTGTTGCCCGCCAGAAAAAGATTTAATAATTTTTTCATGTGGAGCATGTAGATTGACCACCTCCAAAACATCGTCAATTCTTGGATCAATATCATAGATTTTCTTATCAAAACATTTTTCAAAAAACTCACGAACTGTAAGCTCTAAATCTGCTCGAGGAATAACTTGTCTAGAAATGGCAATAGTTGTTCCATGCCCAATGTGAATGTCGCCGTCTTCTGGCAAAAGCTCACCTGTAATTAACTTAAAAATAGTACTCTTTCCTGCCCCGTTTTGGCCCATGAAAGTAATCTTAGAACCACGACGCACAGAGAAAAAAACCTCACTTAAAATGGGTTTGTTGTATCCGAAATCAAAGGACACTTTATCAAATCTAAGGATTACTTCGTCTCGTGCCATATATAAGTTACAAGCGTACCTTATATTACGATAAATAGAAAGGGTTAAAGGGATATATTTGATATTTTCTGTATAAAAAACAAGCGGCAATCCCTTCGGGATTGCCGCTTGTTTTTTAATTTTCAATCATTGTATAATATTTCTATGCACAAACTACTCTCGTCAGATGTTCATAATTTTCTAAAAAACAACAGCGTGGCTGTTTTGGCCACTTCATATCTAAGGCTCCCATACGCATCAGCTGTTTATTTCGTTGTTGATGAAAAAATGAATTTTTATTTTGTGACCAAAATGAACACCGATAAATACCTAAACCTAAAAATGAACAAGAATGTTGCAATGGTTATAGGAATGGGTCCTAAACACATGTCAGTTAATGTACGTGGACATGCCTCTATTATTAAAGACAAAAAACAGAAAAATAAAATACTAAGTAAAATCGAATTGTCTTTAAAATCAAAAAAAATCCATGAATTAGCCTTTAGAAAAATGACAAATTTACAGACTAAGAAAAAAGATCTTGATCAGGAGATTGTTTACAAAGTAACCCCTCAGCATCTAATTTTTATAAACATAGATGACCCAGAATATCCAAATTCAATATCAAATAAGCACCACGTCATCATTCCTATTCCCAAAAAGTAGTTTTTGTGTTCTATTATTTTATCCCCAGAAAAAATAATACTATAAACATGTTATCCACAGTTTATCCACTAAATAATCCCCACTTAAATCTTGATTTTTCAGTTTTGAGGGTACATGATTGATAGTAGTTAAAGACGTTCTAGGGATATACTCAAGCAAATTTAAAAGGGCCCAATTATGGGTACCACCTAATACTTCCAGTATTTTCCCTTCCACAACTTTAACTATATGGCACACAACCCGCTTCGGCGGGTTGTGATGTGAATGGACCTCAAGCCCACAAAAAATGGGCATTTTTTATTAAATTATTTTGACACAAACCACATATTCATTCGACTCTTAAATACATATTTACCACCAACCAATTGGCCACTTACGCTTTCCTCATTTTTCTTCATGTATTCCTTCTTCTGATTTTCATCCAACAAATTAAAAGTCGAATGTGACTCCAAATACCCCAATATCTCTTCTTTTGAATAAACCTCATCAAAATCAAAAATTTTATTTACAACATTAGAAAAACCAACTCTCGAAAAAGTGTTCTCTCCGATTGGTTCTTTATTTGCTTTTGGAATCTCAGGTATAAATTTTAATAGATTATGATATGCAAAAAGAGGCAGATAGGCCTTAGATCCATCCTCTCTGGCGTTCTTTGAAAATACACACAACTTACCTGTAGATTTTAATACCCTATATATCTCCTTTCCGGCAATAGTATAATCAAACCAATGGTAGGCTGTCCCGACTGTTATCAAATCAAATGTCCCCTCACAAAACGGAAGATTTTCTACTAATGATCTTATAAACACTAAGCCTTTTGAACTATCATTTTGAGCTATTTTAAGCATTCCAAATTCCTTATCGACACCTATTACATTTGAATAATATTTTGCTAGGTGCCGAGTTACAATTCCCGTTCCACAACCAATATCCAAAACCTTGGAATCATTTTGAGGACAAAATTCATTTATCAACTCATAGGCATGTTCAGGATAGTCTAAGCGATATTTTTTATAAGCATACGCGACACGTGAAAAATCATTTCTTATCCGCAAATTACTTAATTCAACAATATCTTCATTTTTTTTCATAAAGAATAGTTATATATCAAATTTTAGACTAACCCCTACCCAGGACTTAATCTACTAATAAGATTGATAATAGTAGGGATAGTTGTAATTGTAAACATACCCATTAACATAAAATGAGCCACAACTTACAGTTGATACCTGACCATCACCAGATGTCACAGTAACATTCATATACTTTAGTCCTGGGATCTGGTAATAAACCGTAATACTGCTTACATCAAGGCCTGTAGGCTCATCAGTACCATTCCACTGATAATGGTAGTATCCTGAGCCTCCAGATGGATAAGCACTCCATATAACAGAGTTATTGTTCGACACGTAGCTCATCTTTGCACTTGATGAACAGGATAGACTCAGTTGGCTATATCTTGGATAAAAATTCCAAGGGTAATATGAGGACGAGTAATTATAATTATTATATGTAGGAAAATATCGATTTTGCCATGGCTGGTAGAAATTAGGTGAACCATTCATATTTCCATGGTAAGGAAACATACCGTGATAGCCACCATAATTCCCAGAATACATTTGGGCCCTAACATCTACCGAAGTAAAAATGAAAAGGATGCAAACAACAAATATTATTCCTACAAAAATTACAACCTTACTTACATTTATAGATGTAGTTTTCATAGTTTGTTTACATTAATTTATAATAAAGAGTACAAACAAGAGAAACAAAGCAGATACAAATTATTTTTTAACCTTTATTCTCATAGCTTTTTCCCTAGTACCAGAAACACTTGGCATTGTCACAGTAAGAACACCATCTTTGGATTCTGCAATTGTCTTTGCAGGATCAACACTTACAGGTAAATGAACTTCTCGAAAAAATGAATCCTGTCTAATTTCTCTGCGAAAATATTCCCTACCCTTATCTTCTTTTTTTTCTAAATAGGAACTTGAAACAGTTAGAATATCGTCATCAATACTCACATCTAGATCATCTGGATCAACGCCTGGTAAATTTATTTTTGCAATTAAGTTTTCATCTTTTTTATACATGTCTAATGCAAAACCAGAACCGAAACGAGAAAAAGATGTGACTGGAAAATCTTTAAAGAAACTTTCCATTCCCTCAAATGGCTCCCATTTTATTATTTCCATGTTTTTATTTAATTACTTTTAAAAACTAGTGTCCCAAAATAAGCCCTGTCGACAACAAGGCTTTTTTGGAACATATACATATTTCATAGAGATATCTTAAGCGTGCATATGTTGTGAACCAGATCCTGATGCTGTTGCTTCAGCACCACCCCAAAAGCCCAAAACGAGAACAAAAAGACCAATTATTCCTGTTGCCCAGTTTAATGACACAATATCAAGACCCATGAATGAGACGACCAACAAACAAAGCCCGAAGAAAGCATTTGTATAATTTTGCCACATAGTATTATTTTATTAGATTAGTGTTTTGATAAACGACCTTTTAACAAAACTATCCGCCGGTATCTTTTTTTTGTACACCAACATACCAGCCGACCTTTCACCTACCATTGTCGAACAGAAAATAAATATTGTTAAGCTTTTTACATTATTTTAAAATATGTTTTTTTTATTAAAAATGAAATCGTGTAATGGAAAAAAGATCCTTATTTTAATAGCTGCAAACAAATGATCATCAAAAGTCGTACAAATTGGAGATAGTTTGACGACGACTTTTTTGTCGTCGTCAACAACTTAAAATCACTAAACACTCTGATTCCAAATCTCATCAAAAAATACTTTCATTGTACGACTAGTGCTTGGATCATCAATCAAAATTCCTGTAGGATTTTTTTTATTGAGAGAAATTAGAGCAACCTTATCTGAATATATAAAAAGTACATCCTCAATCTCAATCCGTCTCGGCAAAAAACGAGTATGACGAAGCTCGGCAACATCTCTTTCTCTTAATTTTACTGACGAAGGAGTCCTTGGAACAAGAAGTTTAATCTTCAAAAAATGATTTACTCGTGTTTCTACAAAATCATCAAGATAATCAAGTCCAAGCAACTCAACCCAGGAATTCCAAGGAACGACGGCTAGTATGTTGTGTTTTGTACCCAACATATCTTGGTGGATTAATTTTATATCATCTATATTATTAAAAATTTTGACTACTGGCTTACTGCCACCATCTTTTCTCATGGCACTCATCCTAGGAAGTACTGTTCTCAAAGCTGCTTCCCTTTCCTTGAGTTGTGTCAGAAAATATTCTGGATTCTCTGCATGCCAGTATTTATATCTCTTCTTTATATAAAAATTCATAAGCCCGTCAGAATGAAGTTTATCAACAATAGATTGAACGCTCGTCCTAGGCATTTTTATTTTCTGTGAGATATCAGAAACAGTACACTCACCCAAACCCAAAGCTGCGAGGTAAACTTTTGCCTCATGTGACTTATACCCTAGCTGTTCTATTGCTTTTGATATATGCATAGAGTTTAAATAAATTGTACAACATAAAAATAATGTCGTCACTACCAACAATTTTATATAGAAAACCTAGTGATCTTCAATCAACAATCCATGGAATTACATTTCGTCACAAAAATCACCAGCAAATAACTGGTGATTTTAATTATTTATAATCATATCGACCTTTTGTTTATTGATATTTTATCGTCGACCATTAGATTGACTATTATCACTTCTATTAAAATTTCCTCGACCATTACCATTACTATCATGGTGATCTCCATTATTTTGGAATCCTCCAGAAGAATGTCTATCACCCCTATCATTTCCTCCACCTCCGCCATTACCGTTTCCTTTTCCTCCATTACCATTACCATTACCATTGCCGTTTCCATTATTTCCGTCTCCTTTACCTCCTCCACCATTCTTGTTTCCTGGATTTGATAAGACATTGCCGAAGTTCATATCAGCAATTGCCACACCTCCACTTATAGAAACGGATGAATAGTCAGCGGTGAATTGTCTTAAGCCGGCCTGGGTATTTTTTACCTCTTCAATACTATATGTCCCATCAGCAAGACCGGTAAATGAATAGACTCCGTTTGAATCACTCAACATAGTCATGAGAGGTCCAATGCCATTACTTCTTCCTGGAAAATTCGCACCAGAGTAAAGGTTGATTGTCCAACCAGCAAGACCTCCCTCCCCTGAGTCAAGAATTCCATTTCGGTTTATATCATAATAAACCGTTCCAGTAATTGAACCCGCTCCACCAGGTGTCGTCGTCCCCGTTGAGGTACCAGCAATTGCGGTAAGTGGTTCACAACCTGAAGTTGTCGGGGCATATAGCCCGTCTCCATTGTAGTGAACAAAATACGAC